>NZ_JASCXL010000069.1:0-51268 GCF_030010595.1 Streptomyces sp. CC224B
GCTCCTGCACTTCCCACGGGTCTTCTCTTCGTGGCGAAAGGCCCGCGGGCACCGGAAGGAGTTCCGGCGGCGCCTAGGCACCGACGCGGCCGCCGCGGCCGGCGCCGCCGCCACGGGGGCCGGCACCGGCGCGGGCGGCTCCTGGCGGCCCTGGCGCTTCCGGATGTCGAACGACGTGTGGGGCACGCCCGCCGTCGCCGGGAACCTCGTCTACGTCACCTCCTTCGAGGTCCACGCCCTCGACGTCTCCACCGGCCGGCGCAGCTTCAAGACCCGCGACGTCGCCTGGTCCATGGCCGTGACCGACGGCCGCATCCACGCCTCCGACGGCCCGACCCTCTACGCCCTCGACGGAGCCGACGGCACCGACCTGTGGCGCCTGACGACCGACGCCTGGGTGTACGCCCTCCAGGCCGACCGGGGCACCGTCGTCACCGCCACCCGCGGCGGCGGCGTACAGGGCTGGGAGGCCGCCAACGGCGAGAAGCTCTGGGAGATCACCGGCGCCCAGACCGACTTCGAGACGCCCGAGGCCGCGCCGGTCATCCGCGACGGCACGGTGTACGTCTGGAAGGACGCCCGGCTGCGCGCCGTCGAGGCCCGTACCGGCATCGAGCGCTGGTCGTACCCCATCGGCGACGCCGCGTCCTGCGGAGGCGTGCCGGTCCGGGTCACCCAGGCCGACGACGGCTTCGTGTACGTGGCCGCCGGGACCCGCGTCATCGCCCTCGACGTGGCGGGCGGGCACGTCCGCTGGCACTTCGAGGCGCCCGCCGCCTTCCTCTCGCCGCCCGCCTTCGCCCCCGGGCCCGCCGTCACCGGCGGTGGCGTGTACCTCGCCGACTACCTGGGCACGGTGTACGCCCTCGACGCCACGGACGGCCGCGACCGCTGGCGCATCGCGACCGAGGCCCGCTCGTCGGTCGAACCGGTCCTGGTCGCCGACGGCCACGTGCACGTGGGCAGCGGCAAGGGCCTCTACACCCTCGACGCCGTCACGGGCACGCCGAAGTGGCGCTTCCAGGCGGGCGGCGAGGTCGTCGGCTCCCCGGTCGTCGCCGACCGGCGCATCCACTTCGGCGCCACGGACCACCTCCTGTACACGCTCAAGGCCGACGACGGCCGCCTGCGCTGGAAGCTGGCCACCGGCGGCGAGATCACCGGGGCGCCGGTGGTGCGCGACGGGGTGGTGTACGCGTGCAGCAAGGACCGCTGCGTGTACGCGCTGGACGCGGAACGAGGCACAGCCACAGCCCGCTGACGGGCCCGGCCCCCGCCCTGATGTCGGCGGTGGGTTCGTGGGGTGTCTGGGGCGGTGCACGGTGAGCGGCTGCTGCCCGGCTGCGGTGCGCGGAGCCGGCGCGGGGCTGCGTGGTGCTGGCTGGGTTCACTTGCTGGTGATGCTCCACGTGCCGTCACCAGCCGCAGCGGCGTTGTTGAGGGCGGTCCACGCGGCGTCGTCGAGCTTGAGGGCGTCGTGGAGGTAGGCGGAGATCGCGTCGGCGACGAGGGCGACGCGGGCGGGGTCCTCGTCGGTGGTCTCGGCGGCCATCTCGCCGGCGAGGCCGCCCAGGGTGTGCTCGCCCTCGGCGATGGTGAGCAGGCTCTTCGGGGACGGGCTGAGGTGGTAGGCGTCGGTGAACCACTCCGGTCCCCGGGTGGAGAGCTGGGACTGGTCCTTGCCGCCCGCGACGACCAGGGCCGGGGTGGTCATGGTGGAGTAGTCCGGCCTCATGAACGGAAGGTGTTCGGCGGCGAACGGGGTGAGGGTGTCGCCGGTTCCGGTCGCGGCGATCAGCGCGCCGGCCGAGACCGCGGAGTGGGAGAAGTCCTCTCCGGGAATGCCGTCGGCGTCGAGTACGCGTGCGCCGAGGATCGCGCCGGCGGTCTGGGCGCCCCAGGAATGGCCGACGATCGCGATGCGCTCGGGGTTGGCGCGGGTCTCCAGGCCCGCCTGGAGAAGGGTGTCGCCGAGGTTGTCGAGGACCGCGTGGAGGTCGGCGATCCGGACGCGCCAGATGGTGGCGAAGCGAGGGTCGTCCCACCCGATGCCGTTGCGGCGGGAGTCCAGGTGGGTGGGTTGCACGACGACGAATCCGGTGGCTGCCCACCGGTCGGCGAGAGGCTCGTATCCGTCCAGGGACCATGCGTTGCCGTGGGAGAACACGATGACGGGAAGGTTCTGGCCCGTCAGCGGGGCGGTGACCTTTACCTGGAGCTCGACGCTGCGGCTGGGCGCGGGGACAGTAAGGGGCTTGACGGCGACAATCTGCTGGTCGAGATGGCTGGAAGACATGGAGGGGGAACCTGCGCTTTCTCCGTGGGAGCGCGCTGCCATACTTTGGCGGAGCACCGTTCCGCCAACTTAGCGGAACATTGTTCCGCGAGTAAAGGGAGAGCCTCGTGCCGGAATCGGCCGGAGTACGTCAAGCACAGGCGCAGCGCACCCGCAGCGGCGTGCTGGCGGCCGCAGCGGCGGTCTTCGTGGACCAGGGGGTGCAGGCCCCCATCCGCGACATCGCCGAACGCGCCGGCGTCGGCATCGGCACCATCTACCGGAACTTCCCGACACGGGCGGACCTCGTCACCGCCGTCTACCGGCACCAGATCGACACCTGCACCGCACTCGCGCCCCGGCTCCTGGAGGAATCGGCCTCCCCGTTCACCGCCCTGACCCGCTGGGCGGACGCGTTCGTGGAGTTCCTGGTGACCAAGCACGGCCTCGGCGCCGCCCTGGGGTCCGGCGACCCAGGGCTGGAGAACCTCCACGCCCTCATGCTCGACACCCTGGTCCCGGCCTGCGCGACGCTGCTCGACGCCTGCGCCGCCGCCGACGAGATCAGCCCGGACATCACCGCCTACACGCTCATGCGCGCCATCGGAAACCTCTGCATCACCGGCCCCGACTACGACCGGGCCGACGCCGAGCACATGGTCGCAACCCTCCTCGCCGGATGCCGCCGCGAGGCATAGCGCGGGCCGGGAGGCTTGGGGTTTCGGTGGGTGGGTGGGAGGCCCGCCATGGAAGGGCGGCGGTGTGCCTGGTGCCACGTGTGGTGCGCTGCGTTGGGGGCGGGCTGGTGTAACTGAGCTGGCGCGGGGTGGGAGTTCCCTCGCTGTAGCGGTGGTGTGCGTGGGGGTGCCGTGTGCGGCGCTGTGCTTCGGGGCTGAGGCAGCGAAGCTGGGGAGTTACGGGTGGGTGGGTGGGAGGTTCGCCGCGGTAGCGGCGGTATGGGGGGTGCCGCGCGCGGCGCTGTGCGTCGGGGTCGGGCTGGCGAAGCCGGGGTGTGACGGGCGGGCGGTGGGAAAGGCCCCGCCCCGCCAGGCCCAGGCCCCGCCAGGCCCGAGCCCCAGCCGTCCCCGCCAGGCCTAGCGCAAGCGGAACTCCCGCTGGCGGCCCGCGAACAGTTCCGCCTGCCGTCCAGGCCCCGCGTTGCCCAGGGCGATGAGGTGCGGAGCCTGGGTGAGGGCCTGGGTGCGGGTGGCCTCCTTGGCCGCCCAGAGGGCCCGGACCGTGCCCTGTACCGCCTCGGTCGGGCAGGAGGCGAGGACCGCCGCCGCCCGGGTCGCGGCGGACAGCAGCTCCCCGCCGGGGCACACCTCCGAGACGAGCCCCACCTCGTACGCCCGCCGCGCGGACACCCGCTCCGCCGTCCCCATCAGCGCCATCCGCGCCACCTCCCCGAACGGCATCCGCTGCGCCATGAGCACCGTCTCGTACGCGCTGACCATCCCGTACGTCGTGTGCGGGTCGAAGAACGTGGCGTGCTCGGCCGCGAGGACGAACTCCGCCTCGCCGAGCAGGTAGAAGGCCCCGCCGCACGCCATGCCGTTGACGGCGGCGACGACCGGCTTCCACAGGTCGTTGGCCTTGGGGCCGACGGTGAGCAGCGGGTCGTCGAGGGAGTACGGCGAGCCCGGCTGCTCCACCCGCACCGCCCGGTCGACGCCCGTGCAGAACGCCCGCTCGCCCGCGCCGGTGAGCACCACGGCCCGTACGCCGTCGTCGTACCGGAATTCCCGCCAGGTGGCGCGCAGTTGACCCACCAGGTCCAGGTCGAGGGCGTTGTGCCGCTCCGGCCGGTCCAGGGTCAGGACGGCCACGCCCGCGGCCTCGTCCCGCCGCACGCGCAGCCCGCCCCCGGCCGCCGCCCCGTCCGCCGCCGCCCCCGTCACGGCCGCTCCAGGACCCAGCGCGGCACCACGACCCCGCCCTGGTCGGCGAAGACCGCCTGCACCCGGGCGCCGACGCGCGGCCGCCCGGGCGCCACGGAGTCCAGCGGGGCGCCCGCCCGCGCGACCAGGTTGCCGACGAGCCGGATGTGCGGGGCGTCCGCGAGCTCCACGAGCACCGGGTGGTACGGGACGAGCGCGGCGTAGCCGGGCAGCAGCGGCGGGTGCGGGACGACGTACGACCAGATCCGGCCCCTGCCGCTCGTGCGGCGCCAGGCGGTGGCGAAGGAGCCGCACCGCGGGCAGCAGGGGCGCGGCGGGAAGCGCGGGGCGCCGCAGTCGGCCGCGGCGCAGGCCTGGACGCGCAGCTCGCCGCGGGCGGCGTACTCCCAGAAGGGCGCGCCGTCGTCGTCGACGACGGGCGTCAGCAAGTCGGTCATGGTCCCTCAGCTCCTCCACCGCTCCGCAGTTCCCGGCCCACCCCCCGGGTGCGTGCCTTCCGGGTACCCCCCGGGGCCCACCCCCTCAGTTCCGCAGCAGCACCGCCGACGTAGGCACCCCCTCGCCCGCCGTCACCAGGCAGGTCTCCGCGCCGGGCACCTGCGCCGTGCTCGTGCCGCGCAGTTGCCGTACGCCCTCCGTGATCAGGTTGAAGCCGTGCACGTACGCCTCGCTGAGGCCGCCGCCCGCCGTGTTGAGGGGGAGGCGGCCGCCGGTCTCCAGGGCGCCGCCCTCGGTGAACGCGCCGCCCTCGCCCCGGCCGCAGAAGCCGTACCCCTCCAGGGAGAGCGGGACGAGCGGGGTGAACGCGTCGTAGATCTGGGCGACGTCGACGTCCTCGGGGCCGAAGTCGGCCTGCTTCCACAGGTGGCGGGCGGCCGTCCAGGCGGGGCCCGCGAGCGGGTCGTCGTTCCAGTAGTTGACCATGCCGTGGTGCTGGGCGGGCAGCCCCTGCGCGGCGGAGTGGACGTACACCGGCCGGTGGCGGCAGTCGCGGGCGCGGGCGGCGGAGACGAGGACGCACGCCAGCGCGCCGTCGGTCTCCAGGCAGTTGTCGAAGAGGCACAGCGGCTCGCTGATCCACCGCGAGGTCATATACATGTCCCGGGTCAGCGGGCGCTCGTACATGACCGCGGCGGGGTTCTGGTTGGCGCGGTTGCGGCAGGCGAGGGCCACGTTGAAGAAGTGGTCGCGGGTCGCGCCGTACTCGTGCATGTAGCGGCGGGCGAGCATCGCGATCTCGTCGGCGGGCCGGAGCAGCCCGAAGGGCCGCGTCCACTGGGCGGGTGTGGGGAGTTGGGCGGTGGTGTTCGTCCACGGCCGGGGCCCGCTGCCGCGCTTGCGGGAGCGCCAGGCGACGCCGACCGTGGCCTGGCCCGTGGCGATCGCGGCGGCGAGGTGGGCGAGGGTGGCGCAGGAACCGCCGCCCCCGTAGCCGACCTTGCTGAAGAAGGTGACGTCTCCGGCGCCGACGGCCTTCGCCAGCTCCACCTCGTCGGTCTCCTCCATGGTGTACGAGGCGAAGGCGTCGACCTCGGAGGGCGCGATGCCCGCGTCGGCGAGCGCGGCGAGGACCGCGCGGCACGCCAGGGCCTTCTCGCTCTCCGGCAGCCGCTTGGCGAAGGGTGTCTGGCCGATGCCGACGATCGCCGTGGAGTCCTTGAGACAAGCCGTGCCGTCGAGCGAAGCCATCCGGGAACCTCCACACGGTCGCGCGCCGCAGCCGCTGCTGACAGCGCGTCAGGCTACCGCTAATCTGACGGTTAGTCAGCTACGGCGGCGGGCGGGAGGGCGCGATGCGCGGCGACCTGGAGTGGGGCGGCGTCCCGGGCCTGGTCCGGGCGGCCCGGCGGCGCTTCGGCGACCGGGAGGCGGTCGTCGAGGGGCGGGTCCGCGTCACGTACGACGAGCTGGGCGCGCGCGTCGAGCGGGCCACCGCCGCGTGCCTGGCGCGGGGCGTGCGGCCCGGCGACCGCGTCGCCGTCTGGGCCCCGAACACCCTCGACTGGATCGTCTCCGCGCTCGGCGCGGTCGGCGCGGGCGCGGTACTCGTCCCGCTGAACACCCGCTTCAAGGGCGCCGAGGCGGCGGACGTGCTGCGCCGCTCACGCGCCCGGCTGCTCTTCGTCACCGGCACCTTCCTCGGCACGTCGTACGTCGCCTCGCTGCGGCGCGCGGCGGGCGACGGCCCCGGGAGCGGGCCGCTGCCGGGCCTGCCCGGCCTGGAGGAGGTCGTCGTCCTCGCCGACGACGCCCCTGCGGACTTCCGCACCTGGAAGGAGTTCCTCGCGGGCGGCGACGGCGTGCCGGACGCCGAGGTGCGCGCCCGGGGGGAGGCGGTGACGGGCTCCTGCCCCTCGGACGTCGTCTACACCTCCGGCACCACCGGACGCCCCAAGGGCGTGGTGATCACCCACGCCCAGACCCTGCGCTGCTACGCGGTCTGGAGCGAGCTGGCGGGGCTCCGCGCCGGGGACCGCTATCTGATCGTGAACCCCTTCTTCCACACCTTCGGCTACAAGGCCGGGGTCATCGCCTGCCTGATGCGGGGCGCCACGATGATCCCGCAGCCGGTGTTCACCGCGGACACGGCCCTGGCGAACATCGCCGCTGAGCGCGTCTCGGTCCTGCCGGGCCCGCCCACCCTCCACCAGGCGCTCCTGGACCACCCGGCCCGCGACTCCTACGACCTGTCCGCGCTGCGCCTCGTGGTCACCGGCGCGGCGGTGGTGCCCCTGCGGCTGGTGGAGCGGCTGCGCTCGGAGCTGCGCGTCGCCACCGTCCTGACGGCGTACGGGCTGTCCGAGGCGAGCGGCATCGTCACGATGTGCCGCCGGGGCGACCCGGCGGAGGTCGTCGCCGCGACGTCCGGCCGCGCGATCCCCGACACCGAGGTCAAGGTGGTGTCCCCGGCCGGCGCGACCCTGCCGCCCGGCAGCCCCGGGGAGATCCTCGTCCGCGGCCACCACGTCATGTCCGGCTACGACGAGGACCCGGCCGCGACACGGCAGGTCCTCACCCCCGACGGCTGGCTGCGCACCGGCGACGTGGGCGTCCTGGACACGGACGGGAACCTGCGCGTCACCGACCGGATCAAGGACATGTTCGTCGTCGGCGGCTTCAACGCCTACCCCGCCGAGATCGAGCGGCTCCTCACCGGCCACCCGGACGTCGCGGACGCCGCCGTCGTCGGCGTCCCCGACGCGCGCCTCGGCGAGGTCGGCAAGGCCTACTTGGTGCGCCGCCCCGGCGCCACCCTCACCGCCGACGACGTCATCGCCTGGGCGCGGCGGGAGATGGCGAACTACAAGGTGCCCCGGCAGGTCGCGTTCGTACCGGAGCTGCCGCGCAACGCGAGCGGCAAGGTCCTCAAGCGCGAACTGCGCCGCGGGGCCGCGCCCGGTTAGCCCGGCGCGCCGGGCTAACCGGTGGCCGCCCGCTCGCCCGCGCCCCGCTCCACGCAGAACTCGTTGCCCTCGGGGTCGGCCATGGTCACCCAGCCGGTCCCGTCCGGCCTCCGGTGGTCGCCGACGACGCCCGCGCCCAGCGCCAGCAGCCGCTCGACCTCCTCGTCGCGCGTCCGCTCCTGCGGCTGGAGGTCGAGGTGCACCCGGTTCTTCACGGTCTTGGCGTCCGGCACGGCGATGAACAGCAGCGCCACCCCGCCAGGGGTGCTGACCAGCACTTCCGGATCCCCGGGCCGATCGCCGTCGGCGACCGCCCCGCCGAGCACCTCCGCCCAGAAGGCACCCAGCTCATAGGCGTCGGAACAGTCGAAGGTGACGTGGCGCACGAGTGTCGTCATGCAGTGACGGTGAACGGCGGGGAGCCCCCCTGTCCACCCAATTCCCCCACCAGCGACGGCAGTAGCCTCCGCCTCCGCCTCCGCTACGCGCGGTACCGGGGGAACGCGCTCGTGTCGACGCTCCACTTCCCGAGCCGCACGGTGTCACCGAACTTGTACCGGCTCGGCGTATCTCGGTACCGCGGTTCACCGCTCGCGCTGTCGGGGCCGGAGTGGACGGTGACCGTGCCGTCACGCGGGTCGACGATCGCGTAGACGGGAACGCCGATGCAGGGGTGGTCGCGGAGCTTGGTGACGTAGTCGTTGCCGGGATTGGAGGGGGATACGACCTCGACCGCGACCGAGACGTCAGGAGCGAACACGGCGAAGTCGTCGTCCTGCCGCTCATAGGCCTGCTCGGTCATGACGAGCAGGTCCGCCGTGCGGCACAGGCCGATCCCGGGATGGTGCACGCGGTTCTCCGCGAGGGTGACGGCACGGCTGTCCTGGCTCTCCACCTGGACGGCCAACGCGGTCACGATCCGCCCGCGCGGGACGGAGGGGCACATCACGCGGATGGTGATCTCCTGGTCCACGATGTCGGCCCGCACACGGTTGCCGCGCCGGTCGGCTGCGTCGATGACGTCGTCGGCCAGCACGCGGAGCTGGTCGTAGGTGGCGATCGGTCCGTGCGGGTGCGGTTCGACCGGCCGCGCGCTCACGTCGGTCTCCTTCTCGCATGATGTGGTGCTGCCCACGGTACTGCGGACGGCTCCAGTCCGTGCGTGGACGGTGCCCGTGCGGTCAACGCCTCGCCGCGCCGTGGGTTGCGGGGGCGGAGAGGCGCTGGGGTTCCGGGTGGAGGGGGCGAGCCGGTGAGCGGGACCGAGTCGGGGGATGCGGCGCTGCTACGTCCGTGAGCAGGTGTTTTAGACTTCGCGCGTCCGAGCGCCGCGTCGAGTGCGGCGCGCCTGAATGTATGGGGGAACTTCACGTGCGTATCCGTACGGGTGCGGCCGCGGCCGCCTTGGCCGGTCTGCTGGCCGTCGGCGCGGCGGTACCCGCGCAGGCCGACGGCAACGGGGCGGCGCAGCACCGCTCCACCGCCGTCACGCAGGCCGCCCGCGCCGGCTCCGGCGTCGGCATGTTCCAGACCATGGGTGACAACGTGCACTTCTCGCACACGGTGCGCGGCACGATCAACGCCCACGGCTGGTGGAAGAACCTGCGCGGCCCGGCCGGCATCAAGGCCAAGGTCACGGTGTGGCTCCAGGTCAAGCGCGGCGGGGAGTGGAAGACGCTGACCAAGGCCGCCAAGAACGTCTACTCCGGCGGCGGCAGCGGCAAGCGGACGGCCGCCGCGTACAAGTGCACGTACAACGTGGGCCAGTACGACTTCCGCAGCGTCATCGACGTCGACCTCATCGGCTACGCGGACGACAGCTACAAGAAGATCACGCCGACGCAGAGGCTGGGCTGCGGCCTCTGACCGCTGTGACGGCTGTGCCCGCTGTACCTGGTGCAGCTGGTGTACCTGCTGTGCGATCACTGTGCCTGTTGTGGTCGCTGTGCCTGCTGTGATCGTGGGCTGACGACGGTGCTGGAAGACTGGCTCTTCCAGCACCGTCTGCTTTTTCCGGGAGTGCCCGTGTTTCCCCCTGCTTCCTCCCCGGCGCCGACCCCGGCCCTTCCGCCGACCGTCGTCGTCGGTCTGCACGGGGTCCTGAGGCGTCACCCGTGGTTCGACCGGGTGGTCGCGCAGGACCCTGAGCGGGCTGACGAGGAGGGTTCCGTCGAGGAGGACGTGCTCTTCCTGGCCGTCGACCGGGCCGGTGCGTACGGCTGGCAGTCCGTAGGGGGCCTGGTGCACGAGGGTGGTGAGGTCACGGCCGAGTACGAGCCCACGGCGTGGGCCCACCAGGAGGTGGGCGGCGACTGGGCGCCGGGCGGCGGGGTGCGTCGGCTGGCGTGGCTGGGGGCCGGGGTCCTCGCGGACGCTCCGGCGGGGCTTCCCGTGCGGCCGATCGCCCTGGTGCTGTCCGAGACGCTGGCCCGCGTGGGCACGGTGACGTTCACCGGCCTGGACGCCCTGCTGCCGCTGGGGGCGGCCGGGCGCGGCACCGCCTTCCACCAGGTGGAGCTGGCGCCCTGGTTCGGCTTGGCGGACCCGGAGGCCCGGCACGAGGTGGTGGTGACGGTCTCCTGCCGCCCAGGCGAGGGCGGGGCGGAGCGGGGTGACGCGGAGGCGCTGCGCGCGGCGGTACGGGAGACAGGGCGAGGGGCGGTGGACGTCCACGCGCCCACACCCGCGGCCGGCCCTCCGCCGGGCCTCGCCCTGGACCTCGACCGCACCGTGCACACCCAGGGCATGCACGAGGCACTCCGCTTCGGCTGCACCACCCGGGAGTGGTCACCGGACGTGGCGGTATGGCTGACGGAAACGGTGGCGGAGGCGCTGCGCGGGGCGGGACGGCGGGCGCCTGCGGTGGTGACGGTGTCGCTGGGGCGGGTGCCCGCGTAGGCCGGGGCGCGTAACCGGGCCGTGTGCCCAGGGTCCCCGGGGCGCGTGCCCGGGGCCGAGCGGGCGACTCGGCCCCGGGGGTGTTCAGCGCTGCGGGACGGACGGCATGGCGCCGTCACCGGGCGGAGCGGGGAGGTGGCTGTCGCCCAGCGGCCCGACGGGGATCATCCCGTCACTGGGCGGAGCCGGGAGATGGCTGTCGCTCAGGGGAGCGACCGGCATCGCGCCGTCCCCGAGCGGGCCCACCGGGGCGTGGCCTTCGGCCAGCGCGGGAGCGGCCGCTCCCGCCGACGCCGCGGTCATCACTGCCAGGGTGACGAGGATCTTTCTGGTTCGCGTCATTCCAACTCCTTGGAGGGGGCAGGCTTTCCACAGCGAACTTTAACCGGAAATGAGCGCCATGTTCGAATAACTGCGCATATATGCGCGCGAGTTGAGCCATGAACGACTCGTGGACATACCTCGGCCGCGGCGGCTCCCCCTCCGCGCCGCCGCGGCCGATCCCCGTCGGGAATGAAGGTCTTCAGTCCTTGGGCGGGACGGGAATGTGCCCGTCGCCCATCGTGGTGGCGCCGCCGTCCTTCGCCGGGGACGGGATGAGGTCATCTGCCCCAGGGGCGACCTGTCCGTCGCTCGGCGGGGCCGGAATGTGGCCGTCCCCCATCGGCTTGAGCTGCTTCTTCCTGGTTTCGCTCATCGTGACTACTCCTGCTTGGTGCGGGGCTCCGGGACTAGACCGCCCGCTCGGCAACTCCCCCGAGGGTCGCCGAGCGGGCGGTCCAGGGCCGCTCACGATAGCTGTGGGGCCCACGCGACCCGTCTGCCCCCCGACGCGACGGATCGTTGAGATAAGAGTGGCAGCCCGTCATAAACGTTCGATGAACGTGCCGGACGGCGGCGTCCCAGTGCCGCTACGCGTGGGCCTTCACGCCACCGCGACCGGGCGGAGCAGGGCGCGCACCTCGTCCGCCTCCCGGGCGCCCCGCTGCTCGTGCAGGGCCAGGGACTTGGTCCAGCAGGCCCGCGCCCGGTCGAGCTGCCCCAGGTCGTTGAGCGCCTTGCCGAGGATGGTGAGGACGTTGGCGCGCATCCAGTCGCCGCCGACGCAGCCGGTGCTGAGGGCCTGCTCGGCGTGTTTGGCCGCCTGTGCGGGGTGCCG
Organism: Streptomyces sp. CC224B; assembly: GCF_030010595.1. NCBI lineage: Bacteria > Bacillati > Actinomycetota > Actinomycetes > Kitasatosporales > Streptomycetaceae > Streptomyces > Streptomyces sp. CC224B. Next base: position 11,638 of record NZ_JASCXL010000069.1, read on the forward strand.
GGCAACCAGGTGGACCTGCGCGATGCGGTAGTGCGCGGTGCCCTCCCACAGCCGCTGGCGGTTCTCCGCGAAGATGTGGAGGGCCTCGGTGAGCTCCACGAGCCCCTCCGCGTGCCGGCCCGACTGGCTGAGGCTGATCCCCAGGGTGTACTTGGCGTTGGCGACCCGGAAGCTGATGCCGAGCGCGTCGTACAGGGCCACCCCTTGGCGGGCCAGGTCGATGGACTGGTCGGTGCGCCCCATCATGGCGGCGACCCGGGACCAGTTGCACAGGGCGCTCGCCTCGCTGTGCCGGTTGCCGTCCTGGCGGAACACCTCGATGGCGCGGAGGACGTGCGCCTCGACGGCCTTGAGCACGTGCGGGTCGCTGCTCGCATGCTGGTTCATGCAGGCGACCGCGATGGCCAGTTCGTTCGCCGCGTTGCCGCGGGCCCAGGGGTCGTCCGACGTGGCGGCGAGGTCCGCCGCGCGTTCCAGCTCCGCGGCCGCCCGGTCGAAGTGGCCCACCTTGTTGAGCACCTGCCCCAGGGTGACGCGCGCCCGCCCTTCCGCATGGGCGTCGTCCGTCGCCTGCGCGGCCTCGCAGGCCGCCCGCGTCGCCAGCTCGAAGCGGTGCGAGCTCGCCCCCGACTCCGCGAGGTCCTTCGCCGCGAGGAGCAGGTCCACCGCGCGGCGCAGGCCGTCCGGGGTCAGGGACTGCTGGACGCAGGCCAGGATGCAGGCCGCTTCGGTGTGCAGCCAGTCCAGGGCCTTGGTGTCGTCGGTGAAGCCGGGCAGCGGGTGGTCGACGGGCTCCAGGTGGTCCACCGTCCGGTCCCCGGGACGCTCGATGGCGTACACGCGGGCCGCCGAGGACAGGTAGAAGTCCAGGAGGCGGGAGAGCGCGGCGGCACGTGCGCTCGGCGGCAGTTCGTCGCGTTCCGCGCAGGCGCGGGCGTAGAGGCGGACCAGGTCGTGGTAGCGGTAGCGGCCGGGGGCGGCCGACTCCAGGAGGGAGGTGTCGACCAGGGACTCCAGGAGGTCCTCGGTGTCCTCGACCGGCAGGTCAAGCATCGCGGCGGCCGCCGTGAGGGAGATGTCGGGGCCGTCGGCGAGGCCGAGGAGGCGGAAGGCGCGGGCCTGGGCGGGCTCGAGCTGGCCGTAGCCGAGTTCGAAGGTGGCCGCGACGGCGAGGTCGCCCGCCTGGAGCTCGTCGAGGCGGCGGCGCTCGTCCGCCAGCTTCGCCGCGAGCGTGGAGACGGTCCAGGTCCGGCGGGACGCCAGCCGGGACGCCGCGATGCGGATGGCCAGGGGCAGGAAGCCGCAGGCCGCGACCACGTCGAGCGCGGCCTTGCGCTCGGAGGCCACGCGCTCCTCCCCGACGATCTTCGTGAAGAGCTGGAGGGCCTCGTCCGGGGACATGACGTCCAGGTCGACGAGGTGCGCCCCGGCCAGGTCCACCATCCGCGTCCGGCTCGTCACCAGCGCGGCGCAGCCCTCCGTGCCGGGCAGCAGCGGCCGGACCTGCGCGGCGTCGCGGGCGTTGTCCAGCAGGACCAGGACGCGGCGGCCGTCCAGGACGGAGCGGAACAGCGCGGCCCGCTCCTCCAGGGTGTCCGGGATGGCGGAGTCGGCCGTGCCGAGGGCGCGCAGGAAGGCGCCGAGCACGGTCTCGGGCTCGGCGACTCTGGGGCCGGCGCCCTGGAGGTCGACGTACAGCTGCCCGTCGGGGAAGTGCGGGCGCGCGGCGTGCGCGACGTGCACGGCCAGGGCGGTCTTGCCGACCCCGCCGATCCCGGCCAGCGCGGAGACCGCCATGACCCGGCCCTCCGCGGTGGAGAGGATGTCCGACAGCTCCTTGACGAAGGAGACGCGGCCGGTGAAGTCCTGCACCGTCGCCGGGAGCTGCGCCGGGCGGACGATGCCCGCCGCGGGCTCGGCGGCCGGGGCGGCGGGCTCGGCCAGGGCCGGGTCGGCCTGGAGGATGCGCTGCTGGAGCTCCTGGAGGCCGGGGCGCGGGTCGACGCCCAGCTCGTCGGCGAGGAGGCGGCGGGTGTCCGCGTAGACGGCGAGGGCCTCGGCCTGGCGGCCGGAGCGGTAGAGGGCGAGCATCAGCAGCTCGCGCAGGCGCTCGCGCAGCGGGTGGGCGGCGGTCAGGGCGGTGAGCTCGGAGACCGACTCGGGGTGGCGGCCCTGCTCCAGGTCCATGTCGAGGCGGGCCTCGACGAGCTGGAGGCGCCACTCCTCCAGGCGGGTGCGCTGGGCCTCGGCGTACGGTCCGGGCACGTTCGCGAGGGGCTCGCCGTCCCACAGGGACAGGGCCTCGTTGACGAGGGCGCGGGCCTCGCACAGCTCGCCGTGGGCGCGGGCCCGCTCGGCCTGGGTCCACAGCGCCTCGGCCTCGGTGAGGTCGAGCGCCCCGTCGGCGATCCGTACGGCGTAGCCCCCGGACTCGCTCACGAGGGTGCCGGGAGGGAGCACCTTGCGCAGCCGGGAGGCGTAGGTGCGGATGGCGGCGAGCGCCTGGGAGGGCGGCTCCTCGCCCCAGATGGCGTCGATCAGCTCGGAGGCGGTGGCGGTGCGGCGGTTGCGCAGCAGGAGGGCGGCGAGCAGGGCCTGCTGCTGGGGGGACCCGGTGGAGAGCTGTGCGTCCCCGAGCCGGGCGCGTACGGGCCCGAGCACGCTGAAACGGGCCACGGGCTCGCCGTCCCCGCCCCCGGCACCGGTCCGCGCGCCGGACACCCCGGCACCGTCCCCCTCCGCGGCGTCCCGGGCCGTGCAGCCCTGCCCGGACGCGGCACCCCGGCCCGCCGACGCCCCGCGCGACACGGCACCCTGCCCGGCCGTGGCGGCACCGGGCGCCGCCGAGGCCCCGCGCGACACGGCGGCCCCGGAGACGGCACCCCGGGCCGAGGAAGCCTGCCCCGGCACGGCAGCGTCCCGTGCCGCGGCGCCCTGCCCGGACACCGAACCCTGCCCGGACGCGGAGCTATGCGCGGATGCGGAGCTGTGCCCGGTCGCGGAGCTGTGCCCGGACCCCGAGCCCCCCGCCCCGGCACCCCGCCCCGACGCAGCGGCCCCCCCGGCCCCGGAGCCCGCACGGCCCCGTCCCGCCGGGGCCCCGGGGCCCGTTCCGGGCACCCCGTTCTGGCCCGCGCCGAGCGAAGCGCTTCCCGCCGCCGGACGCCGCTGCTCCGGAACTCGCGGTAGACCGTCCATCGCTCCCCCTGCTGCCCCGCCGCACGCAGTTGCCTCTGTCTGATCAAATACGCCCAACTGTGCCCGGCTGTGCCCGGTTCGTCTCTGCTCTGTCCGCTACGGGCCCTGCCCTGCCCGTGTGACGTTCTGCGGTGCACAGTTTGCCTTGTCGGGGGCGCATGCGTCAGCCGTGCGAGACGGCTCTCACAGGGTCGTCGCACCAGTGACCGGATCCAGACAACTGACGGCTCGTCAGATAAGCGCTACCGTGAGTGCCATGGAGACCGCGGAGAGCACTGTGGAGAGCCCCCGGCGCACCACCCCCGCCACGCCGCCGTTCCCGAGGATCATCTCGGTCGACGACCACACCGTGGAGCCCCCGCACGTCTGGCGGGACCGCCTGCCGGAGAGGTACCGCGACCGGGGGCCGCGCATCGTCCGGGCCCCGTTGCGGGAAATGACCTTTCTGGGCGGTAAGTTCGCGCCCGTGATGGGGGAGGAAGGGGAGGAAGGCCCCATCGGGGACTGGTGGGTGTACGAGGACCTGCGCAGACCCCTGACCCGGCTCGACACCGCCGTCGGCTGCTCCCGCGACGAGATCAGGCTCGAAGTGATCACGTACGAGCAGATGCGGCCGGGCTCGCACAGCGTCCCGGAGCGGCTCGCCGACATGGACGTCAACCACGTGCAGTCCGCGCTGTGCTTCCCGACCTTCCCGCGCTTCTGCGGCCAGACGTTCACCGAGGCGAACGACCGTGACCTGGGGCTCGCCTGCGTACGGGCGTACAACGACTGGATGGTGGAGGAGTGGTGCGGGCCCGCCGCCCAAGGTCGGCTGATACCGCTCACCCTGATCCCCCTGTGGGACGCGGAGCTGGCCGCCGCCGAGGTGCGGCGGAACGCGGCCCGCGGGGTGCGGGCCGTGGCGTTCTCGGAGATACCGCCCTATCTCGGGCTGCCGTCCGTCCACACCGGCGACTGGGACCCGTTCCTCGCCGCCTGCGACGAGACCGGGACCGTCGTCGCCATGCACATCGGCTCCTCCAGCCGCATGCCCTCCACCTCCGCCGACGCGCCGCCCGCCGTCGGCTCGACGATCACGTTCGCGAACTGCTGCTTCTCGATGGTCGACTGGCTGATGAGCGGCGCGTTCGAGCGCTTCCCGCACCTGCGCGTCATGTACGCCGAGGGACAGATCGGGTGGATCCCGTACGTCCTGGAGCGCGCGGACGTGGTGTGGGAGGAGAACCGCGCCTGGGGCGGCGTCGCCGACAAGGTGCACCGGCCGCCGTCCGAGCTCTTCGCCGGCCACGTCTTCGGCTGCTTCTTCGACGACGCCTTCGGGCTGCGCAACCTCGACGCCATCGGCGCCGGCAACGTCCTGTACGAGACCGACTACCCGCACTCCGACTCCACCTGGCCGAAGTCCCGCGAGGTCGGCGAGGCCCAGATGGCGCACCTGGCCCCGGACGTCGTGGAGCGGATCGTGCGCGGCAACGCCATCGAGCTCCTCGGCCTCACCCGGGACGGGCTGTGGCCGGGGGCGTGACGGCCGCGCCGGACGGCGGCCTCGCGTACGGCATCCAGCTCCCGGTGCAGGCGCGCAGCGTGGTGTTCGCCGAGACGTGGGAGGCCGAGGCCGGGCCCGCCGACCTGGTGGCGGTGGCGCGCGCCGCGGACCGGGCGGGCTTCGCGTACGTCGCCTGCTGCGACCACGTGGCCATCCCGCGGCGGCTCGCCGACGCCATGGGCACCACCTGGTACGACCCCGTCGCCACCCTCGCCCACCTCGCCGCCGTCACCGGGCGCGTCCAACTCCTCAGCCACGTCGCGGTCGTGGGCCTGCGCCACCCGCTGCTCACCGCGAAGCAGTACGCGACCCTGGACCACCTCAGCGGCGGCCGGCTGCTGCTCGGCGTCGGCGCGGGCCACGTACCGGAGGAGTTCGCGGCGCTCGGCGTGGACTTCGCCCGGCGCGGGCCGCTGCTCGACGAGACGGTGGACGCGCTGCGGGCCGCGCTCGGACCCGAGGAGTACCCCGAGCACCACGGGGCGGTGTACGACTTCGCCGGGCTCGGCCAGCGGCCGCGCCCCGCCCGGGAGCGCGTGCCGGTCTGGGTCGGCGGCTCCTCGCCCGCGGCGGTGCGCCGCGCCGCCACGCGCGGCGACGGCTGGCTGCCGCAGGGCGACCCGCGCGACGCGCTGCCCGCGAAGATCGGCACGATCCGGCAGCTCCGCGAACAGGCGGGGCTCGACGGTCCTTTCACCGTCGGCGCCATCACCGAGCCCCTGTACGTGGGCGAGCCCTCCTGGGCGGTCGGGCGCCGGACGCTCACCGGGGCGCCGGACGCCCTGGCCGCGTCGCTGCGCGCGTACGCGGCGATGGGCGTGCACCAGATCCAGGTGCGGTTCCGCAGCCGGAGCCGGACCGAACTGACGGACCAGATGGCGGCGTTCGGCGCCGAGGTGGCGCCGCTGCTCGGCTGAGCGGTCCGAGCCGGGCAGCAGTCGGGTAGCAGCCGGGCGGGAGCCCGGCCGAGGGGCCGAGCCGCCCTCGCCGAGGGAAGGGGACCCGGATGGGCAAGCTCGACGGGCGCGTCGTCATCGTCACCGGTGGGGCGCGCGGGCAGGGGGAGCAGGAGGCGCGGCTGTTCGTGGCGGAGGGCGCGGGCGTCGTCATCGGGGACGTGCTCGACGAGCAGGGCAAGGCGCTGGCCGACGAGCTGGGGGAGCGGGCCCGGTACACGCGCCTCGACGTGCGCGGCGAGGACGACTGGGCGGCGGCCGTCGCCCTCGCGCGGGAGGCGTTCGGCAAGGTCGACGGGCTGGTCAACAACGCGGGGATCCTGCGCTTCAACGAGCTGGTCAACACGCCCCTGGAGGAGTTCCAGGAGGTCGTGCAGGTCAACCAGACCGGGGTGTTCCTCGGCATCAAGGCCGTGGCCCCGCACATCGCCGACGCCGGCGGCGGCACGATCGTGAACGTCTCCTCGTACGCCGGGCTCACCGGCATGGCGTACGTCGGCGCCTACAGCGCGACCAAGCACGCCGTCGTCGGGCTCACCCGGGTGGCCGCCCTGGAGCTCGCGCGCAAGCGCGTCCGGGTCAACGCCATCTGCCCCGGCGCCATCGACACCCCCATGAGCAACCCGGGCCTGCTCGACCCGGAGGGCGACCCCGAGCGGGCCACCCGCGGCCTGGACAAGCTGTACCGCAAGCACGTGCCGCTCGGCCGCGCCGGCCGGGCGGAGGAGGTGGCGCGGCTCGCGCTGTTCCTGACCGCCGAGGAGGACTCGGCGTACATCACCGGGCAGCCGTTCGTGATCGACGGCGGCTGGCTGGCCGGAGTCAGCATCCTCTGACGGACCGTCAGTCCACCCGCTGCCCGCTCTTGACGCCCCCGGGCGCCGGTGGAACAGTCGGAACCAACAATCTGACGGACCGTCAGAAACCGGTGAGGACGGTGGACCGCCGTGGAATTCGGGCTCTTTGTCCAGGGGTACGTCGGCAAGCGGGCGCGGACCGACCCGCTCGCCGAGCACAAGGCGCTGATGGAGGAGACCGAGTACGTCATCGCGGCGGACAAGGCGGGGTTCAAGTACGCCTGGGCGTCCGAGCACCACTTCCTGGAGGAGTACTCGCACCTGTCGGCCAACGACGTCTTCCTCGGCTACCTCGCGCACGCCACCGAGCGCATCCACCTCGGCTCCGGCATCTTCAACCCGCTCGCCCAGGTCAACCACCCGGTGAAGGTCGCCGAGAAGGTCGCCATGCTCGACCACCTCAGCGAGGGCCGGTTCGAGTTCGGCAGCGGCCGCGGCGCCGGGTCGCACGAGATCCTCGGGTTCCTGCCGGGCATCACCGACATGAACCACACCAAGGAGATCTGGGAGGAGACGATCGCCGAGTTCCCCAAGATGTGGCTCCAGGACGAGTACGAGGGGTTCCGGGGCAAGCACTGGTCGCTGCCGCCGCGCAAGGTCTTCCCCAAGCCGTACGGGGCCTCGCACCCGGCGATGTGGTACGCGGCCGGGTCCCCGTCGTCGTACGCCATGGCGGCGCGCAAGGGGCTCGGGGTGCTGGGCTTCAGCGTGCAGAAGGTCTCCGACATGGAGTGGGTCCTTGAGCAGTACAAGACCGCGGTCCGGGACGCGGAGCCCGTCGGCGACTTCGTCAACGACAACGTCATGGTGACGTCGACGGCGATCTGCGCCGAGACGCACGAGGAGGCGGTGCGGATCGCCGTCGGCGGCGGCCTCAACTACCTCCAGTCCCTCGTCTTCCGCTACCACGACACCTTCCCGCGGCCCGAGGGCATCCCCGAGTGGCCCGAGGTGCTGCCCGAGTACACCGAGGACATCGTCGAGATGCTCATCGCCGAGGAGCTGATGATCTGCGGCGACCCGGACGAGGTGCTGCGGCAGTGCGAGCGCTGGGAGCAGGCCGGCGCGGACCAGCTCTCCTTCGGCCTGCCGATCGGCATCCCGTACGAGGACACGCTGACGACGATCCGGCTGATCGGGGAGCACGTGATCCCGAAGATCGACACGGACCCGGTCCACCGGACGACACGCTTCCGCCACGCGTCGTAGGTCGTGTGGCGGGGCCGGGCGGGGTATTCCAGCCCGTCCGGCGTTTGAGGACGAGGCGCGAAGCGCCAATGCGGGGGACAGGGGCGAAGCCCCAGACGAAAGGGCGGGGGCCCGGGGGCGGCAGCCCCCGGTTTCGGGAAGGGGTGCCCGCGCGCGGAGCGCGCTGATCGACGCGGCGGGGCGCCCCGCGAGGAGGTTACGAACCGACATGCTCGACCACCTCATCAAAGGCGCCACCGTCGTCGACGGCACGGGCGCCCCCGCACGCGCAGCGGACGTAGGCATCCGTGACGGCCGGATCGTCCGGGTGGAGCCCTCCGTCACGGAGGACAGCCGCACCACCGAGGAGGCCCAGGGCCTGGTCCTCGCACCGGGCTTCGTCGACCCCCACACCCACTACGACGCCCAGCTCTTCTGGGACCCCTACGCCACGCCCTCCCTGAACCACGGCGTGACCACCGTGGTCGGCGGCAACTGCGGCTTCACCCTCGCCCCGCTGCACCCGGCACGCCCCGAGGACGCCGACTACACGCGCCGGATGATGGCCAAGGTCGAGGGCATGTCCCTGGTCGCCCTGGAGCAGGGCGCGCCCTGGTCGTGGCACTCCTTCGGGGAGTACCTGGACGCGCTGGAGGGCCGCGTCGCGGTCAACGCCGGGTTCATGGTGGGGCACTGCGCGCTGCGGCGGTACGTGATGGGCGCCGACGCCGTGGGCGGGCAGCCGTCGGCGGACCAGCTCGCGCGGATGGTGGCGCTGGCGCACGAGGCGATGGACGCGGGTGCCTGGGGCCTGTCCACCACGCAGTCGTCGACGCACGCGGACGGCGACGGCGAGCCGGTGGCGTCCCGGCACGCGCGCCCCGAGGAGCTGCTCGCCCTGGCGCGGGCCGTCGGCGAGCACGAGGGCACCCAGGTGGAGGCGATCGTCGCGGGGTGCCTGGACCGGTTCCGGGACGACGAGGTCGAACTCCTCGTGGAGCTGAGCGCGGCGGCCGGGCGGCCCCTGAACTGGAACGTGCTCACCGTCGACGCCGCCGTGCCCGAGCGCGTGCCGCGCCAGCTCCTGCCCAGCGAGCGCGCCCGGAAGGCGGGCGGCCGGGTCGTCGCCCTGACGATGCCGATCCTGACCCCGATGAACATGTCCCTGGGTACGTTCTGCGCGCTGCACCTCATCCCCGGCTGGGGCGAGGTCCTGGGCCTGCCGGTCCCCGAGCGCGTGGCGAGGCTGCGCGACCCGGCCGTCCGCGCGGAGCTGCTGCGGCGCGCCACCAGCGAGGAGGCCGGGGTCTTCCGGCGGCTCGCGCGCTTCGACCGGTACGTCATCGGGGACACGTACTCCGCCGCGAACGCCGGCCTGACCGGCCGGGTGGTCGGCGACATCGCCGCCGAGCGGGGGCAGGAGCCCTTCGCCTGCCTGGTCGACATCTGCGCCCACGACGAGCTGCGCACGGTGCTGTGGCCCATGCCGACGGACAACGACCCCGCGTCCTGGGCGCTGCGGGCCGAGACCTGGCGGCACGAGGACGTGCTCCTCGGCGGCTCGGACGCCGGGGCGCACCTGGACCGCATGTGCGGGGCGCCGTACACGACCAGGTTCCTCGGCGACTGCCTGCGCGGCCGGAGGCTGGTGGGCCTGGAGCAGGCGGTGAAGATGCTCACCGACGACCCGGCCCGGCTCTTCGGGCTGCGCGACCGGGGCCGGATCGCCGAGGGCCACCACGCCGACCTCGTCCTCTTCGACCCGGAGACGGTCGCCGCGGGCACCGCCACGCTGGTGCACGACCTGCCGGGCGCCGGCCCGCGGCTGGACTCCAAGGCCATCGGCGTACGGGCCGTGTGGGTCAACGGGACGGCGGTGATCCGCGACGACGTGGTGACGGGCGCGGTGCCGGGGACGGTGCTGCGGTCCGGCCGGGACACGCGGACGGTGGCGACCAGGTGACGCGGAAGGAGCGGCTGTTCGTCGGCGGCGCGTGGGTGGAGCCGGACGGCGGCCACCACGAGGTGACCGACCCCGCGACCGAGGAGGTCGTGGGGCTCGCGCCCGAGGCGTCCCGCGCGCAGGTCGACGAGGCCGCGGCGGCGGCGCGCGAAGCCTTCACGACGTGGTCGCGGACGGCGCCGGAGGACCGGGCCGCGCTGCTCTCCAGGACCGCCGACCTCCTCCAGCGGGACGCCGCGGCCCACGCGGAGCTGGCCCGGGCCGAGACCGGCGCGACCACAGCGACCGCCCGGTCCGTGCAGGTGGCGGTGGCCGTCGCCCGCTTCCGGCGGTACGCGAAGGGGGCGCTCGAACCCGTCGGGACGCCGCTGCCGCCGCAGGTGAACGAGGCGGGGCCGCTGGGCCGGGCGGCCGTGGTCGGGGCGGTGGCCGAGCGCCGGCCGGTCGGCGTGGTCGCCTGCGTCACCTCGTACAACAACCCGTGGGCCAACGCGGCGGGCAAGGTCGCGCCCGCCCTGGCGATGGGCAACACGGTCCTGGTGAAGCCCGCCCCGCAGGACCCGCTGTCGGTCTACCGGATGGCCGCGGCCCTGGCGGAGGCCGGGGTGCCGCCCGGGGTGGTGAACGTCGTCAGCGGCACCTCCGTGGCCGTCGGCGAGGCGGCGGTGGGCTCCCCGGACGTCGACATGGTGAGCTTCACCGGCTCCACGGCCGTCGGCCGCCGCATCGGCGAGGTGTGCGGGCGCGGGACGAAGCGGCAGCTCATGGAGTTGGGCGGCAAGGGCGCCGCGGTCGTCTTCGCGGACGCGGACCTGGACGCGGCGGTCGCCGGGATCGGCACCACGTTCTCGTTCTACAGCGGCCAGATCTGCACGGCCCCGACCCGCGTCATCGTCCAACGGCAGGCCTACGAGCCGCTGCTCGCGAAACTGACCGCGTACGCGAGGCACCTGAGGATCGGCGACCCGAGGGAGCGGACCACGGTCGTCGGCCCGGTCATCTCGGCCGCCCACCGCGAGCGCGTCGAGTCGTACGTGGACCTGGGCCGCGCGGAGGGCGCGCGCCTGCTCACCGGCGGCACCCGGCCGCCGGGCCTGGCCCGTGGCCACTACGTCGCCCCGGCCGTGCTGGCCGACTGCGCCCCCGGCATGCGGGTCGTCCGGGAGGAGATCTTCGGCCCGGTCGTCGTGGTCGTCCCCTTCGACGGCGAGGGCGAGGCCGCCGAGGACACGGCGGTCGCCCTGGCCTGCGACACCGAGTACGGCCTGATCGACTACGTCTGGTCCGGCGACGTCGCCCGCGCCTTCCGCGTGGCCCGCCGCCTGCGCGCGGGCGGTGTCGGCGTGAACACCACCGCCCGCAACATGGAGGCCCCCTTCGGCGGCTTCAAGTCCAGCGGAGTGGGCCGCGACTGCGGCTCCTACGCCCTGGCCGCGTACAGCGAGACCCAGGCGGTGGTGTGGGCGGGCTGAGGTCCGGCAGGGCCCTCGGGACTAGGACGACGACGGTCCCCGCCTGGTCCCCGCGACGGATACGGCGTACGGGCGGGCCCAACTACCGTCCAGGCCATGAGAATAGCGATGATCGGAACGGGAAACGTCGGCCGTGCCCTCGCCCGCGCGTGGGCGGCCGCGGGCCACGAGGTGGTCCTGGGGTCGCGCGACCCCGAGGCGAGGAAGGACGTCGGGGCGGAGCTCGGCCTGCCCCTGGCCCCCGTCCGCGAGGCGGCACAGCGGGCGGACGTGGTGGTGAACGCGACCCCCGGCGCGGAGTCCGTGGCCCTGTTGCGCGCGGCCGGCGCCGACGTGCTCGACGGCAAGGTGCTCGTCGACATCGCCGTGGGCTTCACCATGGAGACCCACGGCTTCGTCCTCACCCACCCCGAGGAATCCCTCGGCGAGGAGATCCAGCGGGCCTTTCCCGCGGCGCGTGTCGTCAAGACCCTCTCCACGATGGACTCCGCCGCCATGGTCGCGCCGTCCGCGCTCACGGAGGACAGCACGGTGTTCCTCTCCGGCGACGACGCCGACGCCAAGGCCGTGACGCGCGCCCTGCTCACCGACCTGGGCTGGCCCGGGTCCTCCCAGCTCGACCTGGGCCCGATCCGCACCGCCCGCGGCCAGGAGCACTTCGCGTACCTGTTCGTCGCCGTCGCGGAAGCACTCGGGTCGCACACCTTCAACATCCGGGTGGTCGCCGGTCGCGCAGAAGACGCAGAAGACGCAGAAGAAATGAACGGAGCATGACGCATACGTTCGAGTGAAGGAAAGGCATTTTCCAGAGGCAATTGCCGCATGGCGCCCTAACGTCGCGCACATGGTGAGTTCATCACACGAAGCGATGCACCGGATCTTCCAGAAGGAGCCCGGTGTCTTCGGACGCGCCTTCCGCGCGCTCGACCTGTCGTTCCCGGAGCCGGTCGCGGTGTCCCTGTTATCCACCGACCTGACCGAGACGGCCCCTCTGGAGCGGCGGGTGGACACGCTGCTCCGCTTCGACACGGAGGACGAGGGGAGCTACCTGGTCGCCGTCGAGGCGCAGGGCCGCAAGGAGGCCTGCAAGCTCGCGAGCTGGGCCTACTACACCTCGTACCTTCACGCGAAGTACCAGCTCCCGACCGTCCTGCTCGTCACCTGCCAGGACAAGTCCACCGCGCTGTGGGCCTCCGGCCCCTACAGCGTCGGCCCCGCCCACTGGCCCATGCTCACGATGCGCCCCCTCGTCCTCGGCCCGCACAACGTGCCGCCCATCACGGACGTGCGGGCCGCCGCCGCGGACATTCCGCTCGCGACCTTCTCCGCGATCACGTACGGAAAGGACGCGAATGCCGATGCCATACTGAAGACACTGGCCGCCGCATTGCAGACCATCGACAGAGACGACGCGGACATCTTCTCGGAACTGACCGAGCAGGGCCTGGCCAACAGCCCGGCGCTCAAGACCTGGAGGGAACTGATGGCTGTCGACACTTCCTTTTTCCGCTCGGAGCGGGCTATGAAGCTGCGGGCGGAGGGGCGCGTGGAAGGGCGCGCGGAGGGGCGCGCGGAGTCGATCCTGCGTGTCCTTGAGGGGCGCGGCGTCGATGTCCCCGCGTCCGCCCGGGAGCGCATCATGAGCTGTGGCGACCTGGAGACGCTCGACGTCTGGCTCAGTCGTTCAGGGACGGCCGCCGCGATCGACGATCTCTTCGCGGAGTCAGACGATTGACGCCCAGCCGAAGTCGCCGCGCGGCGGAGACGGGCTCTCCGCCGCGCAGCCCGACTCGGCCGGTATCGCGTCGATCACCCCGGGGACGTCGTGTCGCGACCGACCCGCGCGTTCCCCCGAGACCTGGAGGAACTGATGGTTGTCCCCAATTCCTTTTTCCGCTCGGAGCGGGCAATGAAGTTGCGTGCGGAGGGGCGTGCCGAGGGGCTTGCGGTGTCAATTCTGCGTGTTCTTGAGGGGCGCAGCGTCGCTGTTCCCGAGTCCGCACGGGAGCGTGTCCTGGGGTGTGGCGACCCGGACACCCTTGAAGTCTGGTTCGACCGGGCGCTGTCGGTCGAGTCCGCCGAGGAGCTGTTCGCCGACGTCGACCGCTGAGGGCGGTGCTTGCCGTCAGGGGCCTGTTGCCTCGTCCGTCCGCGCCCCCGCGAGGATCGCGTCCAGTAGGCCCGGGTAGCGCGCGTCCAGGTCGTCGCGGCGGAGTGTGAGCAGGTTCTCGCGGCCGGACGGGCGTTGGAAGATCACGCCGTTCTCGCGCAGCACGCGCCAGTGGTGGGTCATGGTCGACTTCGCCGGGACGCCCAGGGTGTTGAGGACGCTCGTGCAGTTGTGGTCGCCGCCAGCGTCCAGGAGCCGGACCACGGAGAGCCGCAGCGGGTTGCCGAGGGCGGTCAGGACGCCGTCGACGCGGATCTGGTCGGGCTCGGGGTGGCGGTAGCTCATACCGCCACCGTACCTCTGTACCTCTGTACGTGAACATACGAACTGTTCTGCCCGGAACCCTTGCCGCCCGTCGCGAACGTACGTAAGGATGCGTACGTTCGGACTGTACGTATGTGCGCGTACAGTCGTGCCATGGTCGTGAAGGGGCATCCCTGTGTCTGATACACCCCGCCTGGGCTGGAGTCTTCTGCTGCTCGCCCTCGCGCAGACGGTCTTCGCGCTGGACCTCAACATCGTCTTCGTCGCGCTCCCCGAGATCGGCGCCGACCTCGGCTTCCCGGGCCAGACCCAGCAGTTGGTGGTCAGCGCGTACGTCGTCTTCGCGGGCGGCTTCCTGCTGCTCGGCGGGCGCGCGGCCGACCTGCTCGGGCGGCGGCGGATGTTCGTGCTCGCGCTCACCCTGTACGCCCTGTCGTCGCTCGCGGGCGGCCTCGCGGACAGCGCGGGCGTCATCATCGCGGCCCGCGCGGTGCAGGGCGTCGGCGGCGCGCTGCTGCTCCCGGCGACGCTCTCCCTGATCAACACCCTCTTCGAGGAGGGGCCCCGGCGGAACCGCGCGCTCGCCGTCTGGGGCGGCGCGGGCGCCAGCGGGCTCACGCTCGGCGCGCTGCTCGGCGGCGTGCTCACCGAACGCTTCGGCTGGCCCGCCGTGTTCTACGTGAACGTGCCGCTCGCCGGCCTCATCGCCCTCGCCGCGCTGTACGTCGTCCCGCGCGACCCGGCGCGCGGCGAGCGCCGCCGCTTCGACCTGCCCGGCGCGCTGAGCGTCACCGGCGGCTCGACCCTGCTCGTCTTCGGCCTCGTGGAAGGGCCCGAGCTCGGCTGGGGCGACCCCCTGGTGCTGGGGGCCTTCGCCGTCGCCGCCGCGCTGCTCGCGGCCTTCGCGCTCGTCGAGGCCCGCAGCGCCGACCCGCTGATGCCGTTCCGGCTCTTCCGCAACCGCAGCCTCACCGTCGGCATGACCGTCACGTTCGTCTACATGGCCACGTTCGGCGTGCTGCCGTACTTCCTGACGGTGCTGCTCCAGAGCGTGCACGGGTACAGCGCCCTGGAGACCGGCCTCGCCTTCCTCGTCCCGTCCGTCGCCATCGCCGCGGGCACCCAGCTCGGCGAGCGCATGACGACCCGCCTCGGCACCCGCGCCACGCTCCTGAGCGGCTTCGCCGTGGGCGCCGCCGGCACCGCCGTGCTCGCCCTCGGCTTCGACGACAGTGCGGGCTACGGCCTCCTCGTGCCGGGGCTCGTGGTCTCCGGCCTCGGCCAGGGCGTGGTGTGGACGGCCATGTGGATCGCCGCCGCGACCGGCACGCCCGCGCACGAGCAGGGCGTCGCCAACGGCATCGCGTCCACGGCCCTGAACATCGGCAACGCCATCGGCCTCGCCCTGTTCACCGTGGTCGCCGACATCGGCACCGAGGGCAGGGCCGGGGCCGCGCTGCGCTCGGCGACCGCCGACGGCGAGTTCCTCGTGGTGCTCCTGACCGCGGCGGGCATGGCCGCGGGCCTGCTCGTCACGCTCGCCCTGCCCCGCTCGGGCGCGGCCCGCACCGTGCGCACAGCACCGCAGGCCGCGCCCGACCTGGTCAACGCCCCAGGAAAATCGGGTTCGTGAGCGCCGCCATGGGGCCGGGCTGCGGCGGCGCCGGCTGCGGCTTGCGCACCTCGGCCCGTACGTAGGCGGCGTACGAGGCCGTGGTGCGCCACTCGGCGCTGCCCGTCCCGGACGCGCCCACGGCCGGGCTCGTGAACAGCACGCCCTGGTCGGTCACGAAGCGGATGACGCAGCCGGGCACGCCCTTGACGTCCAGGCGCACCGTCACCGGGTCGTCGGCGTCGACGCGCAGCCGCTCGCCGATGCCCGCGTGCCGGCCCTTGCCGCCGGCCGCGGAGAAGGACAGCTCCACGTCCTTGGACTCGGCGAGGTAGGAGCGGCCCGCGCGGATGCCGTCCAGGATCGCCTCGCGCGTCAGGTCCTCGGCGAGGACGACGGTCTGCGGGCGGCCGACCGGGTCCGGGTCGCGGTGGGCGTCGCTGTTGCCCATCGCCGGGAGCCAGCGGCGCCCGCCCCGCGCGGCCGCCACCAGGGCGTTGTCCCACTCGGCGAGCGCGACCTCGTCCTCGGGCGAGTACGCGCCGTTCCACACCTCGACGGCGTCCGCGTCGTTGAAGCCGAACTTCCAGTTGCAGCCGACGCAGGTGGCGTGCGGGTGGGCGGGTACGACCAGGCCGCCGGCGCGGCGGACGGCGCGGGCGTAGTGGCCGAAGCGGTTGTCGCGGGCGCGGTAGCGCCAGTCGACGAAGGTGCCGGGATCGGTGCCGAGGGCGAGGACGTGGCCGTTGCGGGTGGTGACCTCCTCGCCGAGCAGCACCAGCAGGTCGTCGCCCGCGACGTCGGACCAGTGGGCGTGCGCGGAGTGGGTGTTGTGCTCGGAGGAGTTGATGAAGTCCAGGCCCGCCGCGCGGGCCAGCGCACCGATCTCGGCGGGGGTGCGGCGCCCGTCGGAGTACCAGGTGTGCAGGTGGCAGTCGCCCCGGTACCAGGCGCGGCCCCGCCCCCTGGCCCGCTCCGGCGGGTACACCGGCTTCGGCGTGGTGCCCGGGGCGCCGTAGGTGAGGGTGATGGTCACCTCGTACGGCAGGCCCTGCGGGGAGACCGTGTACGGGCCGAGGACGATGTGCCAGCGGCCCGCGCGCACCGGGCCCGGGAGGTAGCCGGGGGTGGCGTCGTCGGCGCGGATGAAGAACTCCGTGCGGGCGCCGCCCGACCAGCCGCGGAAGCCCCGGCCGCCGAGGCCGGTGCCGCGCTCGTCGAAGATGCCGATGTCCAGGGCGTTGCCCGGGGTGCCGGGCGGCACGGCGGGCTTCTCGTACGCGTACGCCACGTGGATCTGCCGGACCCCCCGGGGGATCTCGACCGGCAGGTACACGAAGTCCGGGGCGCCGGTGGGCAGCGTCCCGCGGATCGTCCGTGTCTGCCGGGTGTCCTGGCCCGGGCGCCGCTCGGCGGCCCCGGCGTCGTCGGCGAAGCTCACGGTCCCCAACGTAAGGGCGGTGGCGGCTCCGGTCACGAGCAGCGCCCGTCTGTTCAGGTGGCTTTCGTCCTCGCACATGCTGCGGCTCCCCAGAAGTCGGTGACGAAGTGACGCGGGTGGTGCGGGGCAACTCTGGTATTGAGCCGTGAACTCACCGGCAAGGGAAGGAGTTCTGCGGGTTGCGGTCCGGCCACGGGGGCTGGCCGGGGGCCTGGACGGGTGGGGCGCCCTCCTGGAGCCTTGGCGGAACAGTTGCACCGCACCTAGGCGCTGTGCCCACCCGTCCCGCCCAGCGGGACGATTGCCCACAGCGGGGGGCGGGGGCGGGCTCGTTGCGGGTGGGGTGCGACCGGCGAGGGGCGGGACGGGTCCCGGCGCAGCTGTTGAGGGCGCTCGTATGCTCGGGGGCATGAGCAACAGCGCGCACTCCCCCGAGGCCGGACGTCCCACCGCCAACGCCATGCGCCGCGCCCTCAGGCGGGCCAGGGACGGTGTCGCGCTGGACGTGGCGGAGGCCGCCGTGCTGCTCCGGGCGCGCGGCGACGACCTGGAGGACCTGGCGGCGTCGGCGGCCCGGGTGCGGGACGCGGGCCTGGAGGCGGCGGGCCGCGCGGGGGTCATCACGTACTCGAAGAGCGTGTTCCTCCCGCTGACCCGGCTGTGCCGGGACAAGTGCCACTACTGCACCTTCGTCACCGTGCCGGGCAAGCTGCGCCGCGCCGGGCACGGGATGTTCATGTCCCCCGACGAGGTCCTGGACATCGCCCGGCGCGGGGCCGAGCTGGGCTGCAAGGAAGCGCTCATCACCCTCGGCGACAAGCCCGAGGACCGCTGGCCCGAGGCCCGCGAGTGGCTGGACGCGCACGGCTACGACGACACCATCGCGTACGTGCGGGCCATATCGATCCGCATCCTGGAGGAGACGGGCCTGCTGCCCCACCTCAACCCCGGGGTGCTGTCGTGGACGGACTTCCAGCGCCTGAAGCCGGTCGCGCCCAGCATGGGCATGATGCTGGAGACGACGGCCGAGCGCCTGTGGTCCGAGCCGGGCGGCCCGCATCACGGCTCGCCCGACAAGGAGCCGGCGGTCCGCCTGCGGGTCCTGGAGGACGCGGGCCGCTCCTCGGTGCCCTTCACCAGCGGGCTGCTCATCGGCATCGGGGAGACGTACGAGGAGCGCGCGGAGTCTCTGTTCGCGCTGCGCCGCGTGGCCCGCTCGTACCACGGCGTGCAGGAGCTGATCATCCAGAACTTCCGCGCCAAGCCGGACACGGCGATGCGCGGCATGCCGGACGCCGAGCTCGACGACCTCGTCGCGACGGTCGCCGTGGCCCGGCACATCATGGGCCCCTCCGGCTGCCTCCAGGCGCCGCCGAACCTGGTGGACGGGGAGTACGGCCGCCTGATCCGGGCCGGGATCGACGACTGGGGCGGCGTCTCGCCGCTCACCATCGACCACGTCAACCCCGAGCGGCCCTGGCCGCAGATCGACGCGCTCGCCGAGCGGTCCGCGGCGGAGGGCTTCGAGCTGCGCGAACGCCTGTGTGTGTACCCGGAGTTCGTCCAGCGCGGCGAGCCGTGGCTGGACCCGCGCCTGCTGCCCCACGTGCGGGCGCTCGCCGACCCGGACACCGGCCTCGCGAACCCGGACGCGCCGGTGCGCGGCCTGCCCTGGCAGGAGCCCGACGAGGGGTACGTCGCCTCGTCCGGCCGCACCGACCTGCACCGCACCATCGACACCACCGGCCGCACCGCCGACCGGCGCGACGACTTCGACGAGGTGTACGGCGACTGGGAGGCGCTGCGCGAGCAGGCCGCGCCCGGCATGGCCCCCTCCCGCATCGACGGCGACGTCCGGGCGGCCCTCGCCACGGCCGCCGACGACCCGACCCGCCTGACCGACGCCGAGGCGCTGGCCCTGCTGCACGCGGACGGCCCGGCGCTGGACGCGCTGTGCCGGGTCGCGGACGACGTACGCAAGTCGGCCGTCGGCGACGACGTCACGTACATCGTCACCCGGAACATCAACTTCACGAACGTCTGCTACACCGGCTGCCGCTTCTGCGCGTTCGCCCAGCGCCGCACCGACGCCGACGCGTACACCCTGTCGCTCTCCCAGGTCGCCGACCGCGCGGCCCAGGCGTGGGACGTGGGCGCGGTCGAGGTGTGCATGCAGGGCGGCATCCACCCCGACCTGCCCGGCACGGCCTACTTCGACATCGCGCAGGCGGTGAAGGAGCGGGTGCCCGGCATGCACGTGCACGCCTTCTCGCCGATGGAGGTCGTCAACGGCGCGACCCGCACGGGCCTGTCCGTCCGCGAGTGGCTCCAGCGCGCCAAGGAGTCCGGCCTGGACTCCATCCCCGGCACGGCGGCGGAGATCCTCGACGACGAGGTGCGCTGGATCCTCACCAAGGGCAAGCTCCCGGCCGCCACGTGGATCGAGGTGGTGAGGACGGCCCACGAGGTGGGCCTGCGGTCCTCCTCCACGATGATGTACGGCCACGTGGACCAGCCCCGCCACTGGCTCGGCCACCTGCGGACCCTGGCCGCGATCCAGCAGGAGACCGGCGGCTTCACGGAGTTCGTGACCCTCCCCTTCATCCACACCAACGCCCCGGTGTACCTGGCGGGCATCGCCCGCCCCGGCCCCACCACCCGCGACAACCGCGCGGTCACGGCGATGGCGCGGCTGCTCCTCCACCCCCACATCCCGAACATCCAGACGAGCTGGGTGAAGCTCGGCACCGAGGGGGCCGCGGAGATGCTGCGCTCCGGGGCGAACGACCTGGGCGGCACGCTGATGGAGGAGACCATCTCCCGGATGGCGGGCTCCAGTTACGGGTCGTACCGTTCGGTACGGGACCTCGTCGCGATCGCGGAGGCGGCGGGCCGTCCGGCGAAGCCGCGCACGACCCTGTACGGCGAGGTGCCGGAGGAGCGGGTGCGGGTGGCGGCGGCGTCGGACGGGCACCTGCCGGAGCTGCTGCCGGTCCTCGAGGGGTAGCCCGGGCTGGTTCCGGCCCGACCGGCGGTTGAGGACGGGGCGCGGAGCGCCGAAGAAGCGGGGTCCAGGGGCGGGCGCAGCCCCTGGTTCCGGGACAGGGGCGGGCCTGGGGCGCCCGGGGCTGTCGGCGGTGGTCGGGACGTAGCGCCGCCCCCGATGGAACACTGGAGCGCACACGGCGTGGCGTGCGGGCAGGGGAGGCCATGAGCGGGCCGTCGATGCAGGAGTTGATCCGGGGGCGCAGGCGCTCGGGGTTCGTGGGGCGGCGGGCGGAGATCGCGGCGTTCCGGGGGAACTTCGATGTGCCGGTCACCGACGAGCGGCACCGGTTCCTCTTCCACGTGCACGGCAACGCGGGCGTCGGGAAGACCTCGCTGGTACGGGAGTGGGAGCAGGTCGCCGTGGAGCGCGGGGCACTCGTCGCGTACGTCGACGAGGCCGTGGGCAGCGTGCCGGAGGCCATGGCCGCGCTGAGCGCGGAGTTCGCCCGGCGCGGGCGCCGTTGCAAGGACCTGGACCGGATGCTCGCCACGCACCGCGAGCGGCGGCACGAGGCCGAGTCGGCGGCGCTCGCGGCGGCGGCCGAGGCGGGCCAGGCCCCGGACGCCGCCCCGCCCCCCTCGCCCGGCACCGTGGCGGCGGCCCGCGCCGGTCTGGCGGGGCTGGGCCTGCTGCCCGGCGTGGGCGCGTTCACGGGGGCCGTCGACCCGGCGCAGCTCGCGCAGGGCGCGGACCGGCTGCGGGCGGGCCTGAGCGCGCGGTTCCGCAGCCAGGAGGACGTCCAGCTCGTGCTGACGCCCGAGCGGGTCCTCACCCCGGTGCTGCTGCGGGAACTGGAGGAGGCCACCAAGGCCCACCCCTGGGTCGTCCTGTTCTTCGACACCTACGAGCGCACGGCGCCCTTCCTGGACGGCTGGCTGTGCGAGCTGATGACCACCGAGCGGTACGGGGCCCTGCCCGCGAACGTCGTCGTGGTCACGGCGGGCCAGCTCCCCTTCACCACCGCCCGCTGGGACGGCTACCTGGACTTCATGGCCGACGTCCCGCTCGCTCCGTTCACCGACCTGGAGGCGCGCGGCCTGCTCGCCGACAAGGGCGTGACCGCCGAACCCGTCGTCGAGGAGGTGCTGCGCCTCTCCGGCGGCCTGCCCGTCCTCGTGTCCACCCTCGCGGAGAGCCGCCCCACCGCCCCCGACGGCGTGGGCGACCCGAGCGCCACGGCCGTCGAACGGTTCCTGAAGTGGGAGCCCGACCCCGTGCGCCGGGCGGTGGCCCTGGCCTGCGCGCTGCCGCGCGGCCTCGACGAGGACGTGTTCCGGGCGGTGGTGGGCGCCGACGCCGCCGAGCGGGACGTACCGGGCCTCTTCGCCTGGCTGCGCGGCCTGCCCTTCGTCAGCGACCGGGGCGGCCGGCTCGTGTACCACGACGTCGTCCGCGCCCCGATGCTGCGGTTGCAGCGGCGGCGGTCCCCGCGCGGCTGGGCCGAGCGGCACGGCAGGCTCGCGGCGGCCTTCGCGGCCTGGCGGGCCGAGGCCGGGGCGGGCCTCGACGAGGACGAGGGGCGCTGGGCCGACGAGCGGTGGCGCGCGCTCCGGCTCGCCGAGGCGTACCACCTGCTGTGCGCGGACGAGCGCGGGGCGCTGCCCGCCGTGCTGCGGGACGTGGTGCTCGCGTGCGGCCCGGGCGGGGCCGTGGTGCGGCAGTGGGCCCAGGCCCTGGCGGACGCGGGCGAGGACGCGGCGGGCGAGGCCGCTGCCGCCTGGGGCCGCGACCTGCTGGCCGCGCTCGACGGCGACGGCCTCGCGGGCGCGCTGGGCCTGCTGCTCGACCGGGCCGGGCTGGACCCCGGTCAGCGGGCCCTGGCGTACGCGGTTCGCGGCCGGGTCCGGCGGCTTGACGGTGACCACGAGCGGGCGCTGGCCGACTACGACGAGGCGCTGGCGCTGGACCCGGAGCTGGTACGCGCCCATGTCGGCAGGGCTCACACGCTCGGCAGGCTCCGCGCCCACGAGGCCGCCCTCGCGCACCTGGACCGGGCCGACGCGCTGGCGCCGGACCGGGTGGCGACCCTGCGGACGCGGGGCGAGTTCCACCGGGTCCTGCGCCACTTCGACGAGGCGCTCAGGGACCTGGACCGGGCGGTCGAACTCGACCCCGTCGACCCGTACGCCCGGGCCTCCCGGGGCGCCGCCCGGCAGGCCCTCGGCCGCCACGACGAGGCGCTCGCGGACCTCGACCGGGCGCTGGAGCTGCGGCCGGAGTACGCCTGGGCCCTGGTGAAGCGCGCCCGGGTGCACCAGTCGCTCGGGCAGCCCGAGCTCCAGCTGGCGGACCTGGACCGGGCCGTCGCCCTGGCAGCCGACTGGGCCTGGGTGTGGTGCCTGCGCGCCGACGCGCTGAGCGTCGCGGGCCGGCACGAGGAGGCCGTCGCGGACTACGACCGGGCCCTCGGGCTGGAGGCCTCGTACGCTTCGGCGCACGCGGGCCGGGGCGCCTCGCTGGCCGCACTGCGGCGGAGCCGGGAAGCGCTGGACGCCCTGAACCGGGCGGTCGAGCTCGCCCCCGACCAGCCGTGGGCCCTGCTCCAGCGCTCCCGCGTGCACGGCCTGCTCGGCAACCACGTACAGGCCGCAGCGGACGCCGACCGCGCCGTCCACCTGTGGACGGATTCCCCCTGGGCGCGCTGCGTCCGGGCCGTGGCGCTCCACGACCTGAAACGGTACGAGGAGGCCCACGCGGAGCTGAACCGAGCCGTCGAGCTGAACCCGGACGACGCCGCGGCCCTGCACCTGCGGGGCGCGCTGCGCTCCGAACTCGGCCTGCACGTCGAGGCCTTGGCCGACATGGACCGCGCCGTGGCGCTCGACTCACGCCTCCGCGCGCAGCGCTTCTCCGTACGTCTCCACGCCGGACGCCTCGCCCCGGCCGAGGACGACCTGGCCTGGATCAGGGAGAACCACGAGGACCTCGACTGGGTGCGGTCCGAGTCGGCCCGCTTCCACCTGCTGTGCGGACGCGTCGAGCGGGCGGTGGGGGACCTACTTCCCGGGACTGGAACGAGCGTTCTTTCTACGGCGGAGGTTGGTGTGGTGGGGGCGCGGGCGTTCCGTCGGGCCCGGCTGTGGGAGCGGGCGCGCGAGGCGGCGGAGGCCCTGCGGGCGCGGGACGAGGCACGGGGGACCATCGAGCTCGCGCTCACGGAGGGCGCGGCCTCGGGCCTGGCCCCCACCCGCCACCGCTGGCGTGAGGCGGCCCGCCTGCTGGAGACCGCCGCGTTCCCGCGCCCCGCGGTGGGCGAGTGCCTGCACGCCGTGGTCGCCGCAGGCCTGGCCGACTGGCCGACCCTGGACGCGACGCTGTCCCGCTGCCTCGCCCTCGACAACCCCCGCGTGACCTGGCTGGACCGCGCCGAACTGACCACCCTCCTCACGGACTTGCTCCACGCCCCCGACGCGGACCACCCCCGCCTCGCCCCACGAGTGACCCGAGCGGCGGAGTCCCGCGACGCGTTCCAGGAGCGGTACGCCTGACCCGCGCAGTTCAGCGCCCGTCGGCAAAGACCACGAACGCCGCCCGGACCTTGAGGCGGGGTGCTTCCTTGTCCTTGGAGTCGCGGACGTGGACGGTGGCGGCCCGGCGGCAGGCCCGGCCGCTGCCGGGACTGCCGCCGGGGCGCCGTAGCGGCGTAGGGAGCGGCGAGTCGTGCTGCGGCCGGGCCGGACCTGCGTACGTACGCGTAATCAGAGGGCGTTGACGGCGGCGCCGGGCAGGCCGGGCAGCTCGATGTAGTCGACGGCCGACCAGTTGGTGGTGTTGCGCTTGATCATGGCCTGCTGGTTGGCCTGGGCGTTGTCGCCGGGGCCGGTGCCGGGGGAGAGGACCGGGGCGGTGGGGCCGTTGATGGCGGAGGTCTGCTCGCTCTTGTTGGTGTCGGCCGCGGCGGTGCCCGCGGCGGCCAGGGTGAGGGCGGTGGCGGCCAGGGCAAGGGTGGCGGAGCGGGTGAGGGTCTTGTTCATGGGTGATCCTGCTTTCGCGGAGTTGGTGGGGTGAGGGTGTTGGCGCGGCGCCTGGGAAGGGGCCGGGTACGGACAGGGGGGACGTGTCTGGAGCGCTGCTACAGGCCCGGGATGATCCCGCCGCCGAGGAGCCCGAGCGTCTTCTGGCGCTTCTTCTTCTTGGGCTCCTCCTTGGCGCTGCCCGCGTAGTCGACGAGGGACCAGTTGGTGGTGTCGGCCTTGTCCATGAGCTGCCCGTTGGCCTGGTCGCTGCCGGAGTGGGCCGGGACCGGGGACAGGACGGCGGCGGTGGGGCCGCTGAGGGCGGAGGACTGCTCGCTCTTGTTGGTGTCGGCCACCGCGGTACCGGCGGCGGACAGGGCGAGGGCGGTGGCGGTCACCAGGGCGGCGGCGGCCAGGCGCCGGTGTGTGCGCATGCGTGTGTCCTTTTCAGGGGCATCGGGAGTGCGACGGGGGAGGGCCGTCGGGTGCGGGACGGTCAGGGGAGGAGGGCAGCGACGGTCTCGACCTTGGCGTAGTCGACCAGCGCGTGGTTCAAGGTGCCCTTCTTGGCCATGTTCTGGCCGTTGACCTGCACGTTGGAGCAGCCGTCGACGTCGGTGCCGGGGGAGAGTAGCACCACGTTGCACAGCATCGTGGACTTCTCCGTGGCGGTGTTGGTGTCCGCCGTGGCACAGGGCGCCGCGGCCAGGGCCGCGCCGGACGCCAGCACGGTGAGCGTGCCGAGACCGGCCAGGCGGCGTGAGGAGAACGAGGGCATACGAGGTCTCACAGTCGTATCTCCTGGGGACGGGTGTCCCGGGCTTCAGGAACAGGGAGAGGAGGGGGCGGGGGAGGAGCGGGGAGTCCGGATGCGCGTCGGGCGTCACCGGCCCGGCGTGGACGGAGGCCACGCGCCGTGCCGCCGAGGGCATCAGCGGGTAGTCACATGAGCATCCAGTGCGCTGATCAACGCCGCGAGGGCGGACGAGGGCACGCACCCGCAGGACGGATACGGCCGGACCCCGCATTGACGCCGCGTCCCCGGCCGGGAGGGCAGGGGTGGGCCCGTGCCGTCACGCGGTGTCCGCGGGCCTCGCCAGGGGACCGGCGGTGGGCGCGGTGGGGGTGAGGCTGTCGTCGATGACGTCCCGGGCGACCTTGCTGAGCAGTACCCGGTGGTGCCGGGCGTGGTGGCGCATGGCTTCGAAGGCGCGGTTGAGGGGGATGTCGCGGCGGGCGGCGAGGATGCCTTTGGCCTGTTCGATGACGATGCGGCTGTGCAGCACGGTGTGGAGCTGCTCGTTGACGGTGTGCTGCTCGTGGACGCCGTGGGCCTGGAGCAGGCCGATGGTGGCGGCGTCGGCCAGGGCCTGGGCGAGGGCGAGGTCGTCGGCGCACAGCGGCTCCGCGCCGGTGTGCAGGAGCAGCAGACTGCCGAGGCAGTCCTTGCGCAGCCGCAGGGGGACGGCCGTGGCGCGGGTGTAGCCGGCGGCGCGGAGCTGCCGGTCGAACTCCGGGCAGCGGGCGTCCGCCCCGGCCGGGGAGCCGTCCGTCGTGGCGGGCTTCCCGGTGCGGTGCGCCTGCAGGGCGGGGCCCTCGACGCGGGCGGCCTCCAGCACGTCCCGCAGCGCGGGGCGGGGGTCGCAGGGCGCGGTGCTGTACAGCCGGGCGGGGGGATGGGCCAGGAAGACCGCGGCGTCGGTGACGTCCAGGAGCTCCTGGCAGCGGACGGTCATCTGCTGCAGGAAGTCGATGACGTCGAAGTCCTCCACGAGGGTGTCGGCCAGCTCCACGAAGGTGCGGGCGATGTG
The DNA here is from genome assembly GCF_030010595.1 of Streptomyces sp. CC224B. Taxonomy (NCBI): domain Bacteria; kingdom Bacillati; phylum Actinomycetota; class Actinomycetes; order Kitasatosporales; family Streptomycetaceae; genus Streptomyces; species Streptomyces sp. CC224B. The sequence goes on from NZ_JASCXL010000069.1 coordinate 37,124, forward strand.
CTGCTGCCTGCTCATGCGCGTACTCCTTGGTCTCCCGCGCCGGTTGCGGCCGGTGCGGGGGACCGGGTCATGGATCGTCGTGGGGCAGTTCCTGCCGCAGGATGTCGTGGGCGGTGCCGGTGAGGGACCGGCCCGAGGCGTAGGCGCGGGCGCGCAGCCGGTCAAGGGCCTCGGGCAGCGAGATGCCGAGGCGCACGCTGAGGACTCCGGTGGCCTGGTGGACCTCGGCCCGGTGCAGGTCCACCGTGCCCGCGTGCCCGGGGCCGCCGGTCGCGTCGGGGGTGCTCGGCCAGGTGGCCAGGACGTGCTCGGCCAGGACGTCGGCGACCAGCCGGCCCTCGGAGACCTGCCGCGGGGTGAGCGCGCCGGTCGTGCGCCGGTAGCCGGTCAGGGTCCCCACCGGCACGGCGCCGAGGCGTACCGGCCACACGAACAGGGCGGCGACGCCCAGCTTCGCCGCCTCCGGGGCGAACTGCGGCCACCGGCGCGTCAGTAGCTCGCCGAGGTCGGGGATCTGCCGCATCTCGGCGGGGTCATCGAGACCCAGGCCGGGACCCTGGCCCAGGACGAACTGCAGGTCCTCCAGGCGCTCGCTGGTGGCGTCGCTGAACCACACCAGTTCCTCGTTCACGGTCACGGCTATCCCGCCCAGGCCCAGGGCCTCCGCGCAGGCGAGCGCCCACGCCCTGCGCCGCGGCTCGCCGTCCCGGCCGGACAGCCTGCCCAGCAGATCCTGCACCGTGGAGCCCATGCCCGCCCACCGCCTTCGCCCGTGTCCTCCCCGAGGGCAGCAGGACGGGAGGCCGCCCGCGCCGTCACCGCGGAGACGGACGTCGCGGAGGGCGACGGCGGGAGGGGTCCCGTCGGGACAAGGGCCGGGTCCGACGTCTGCTGACCCCGTCCAGTACAGCGCACCGCGGGGGCGCGCCGGAATACCGAAAACGCGGATCACGGCCGTGGACGTACACGAAGCGCGGACCGCGCCCCGGCCCGCGCTCCACCGCCGCGTGCCCCGGCGGGCGGCGCCGGGCAGTCACGCGCGGTCCTCGCGCAGGGTCTGGTGCGGAAGGCGGCCGTAGGCGGCGCGGTAGGCGGCGGCGAACCGGCCCGGCTGCACGAACCCCCACCGGGCGGCGACGGCCGCGACCCGGCCGCGGCCGGGAGAGGCGGCCAGCAGGTCGGCGTGGGCACGGGCCAGCCGCACCCGGCTCAGATAGCCCGTCGGGGTCGCGTCCAGGTGCCGCCGGAAGGCCTCCTGCAGGCTGCGGACGCTGATGTGGGCGGCCGCGGCGATGTCGGCGACGGTGATCTCCCGGTGGGCGTTGTCGTCGACGAAGGCCACCGCGCGGCGGACCGCGGCCGGCCGGGCGTCGCGGCGGTCGGCGGCGGTGGGCTCGCCCAGCGCGGTGGAGGGGAAGGCGTGCAGGACGGCGGCCGCCAGGCACTGCGCGGCGGTGGAGGCCAGCAGCGGGTGCCGGCTCAGTTCCGGGTCCGCGCACACGCCGTCGGCCAGGTAGGCGATGGTGCGGCGCAGGTGTCCGGCCGCGGCCGGGGACACGGGCCGGTCACCGGTCAGCCGCAGCGGTCCGGGCCGCCGCCCCGGCGCGGTCGCGGCCACCCGGGTCAGCAGCTCGGGCTCGAACATGACCAGGTTGTAGCGGGCCCGCTGGATGACGCCGGTGGAGCGGTGGCCTTCCGGGGTGTACATGAAGACGTCACCGGGGCCGAAGGCACCCTCCGTACCGTCGGGGTGGTACTGGCGCACGATGCTGCCGGAGTGGATGGTGCCGAGGCAGATCCTGTCGAGCACGGCGGCGTCGTGCCCCATGTCGTAGTCGAACGCCAGCAGGTCCACGCTGACCGGCCCCACGACGCTGCGCGTCACCTGCGCCCGGGTCCGCTCCGCGTCGCCCCCGATCGACATCCGGGTGTAGGCCCGGCAGAGGAAGTCCTCGGTCAGTTCCAGGTCGTCACTGTCGAACCTCAGCGTCTCCACGGTTACCGCCCCTCGGCCGATACGCCCCTGCCGGATGACCGCCCGTCCGTGCCGGCGATCCGCTGAGCGTCCGCGGCTCACCCGCGGCCCCGTCCTGGGCTCAGCGTACGCCCGGGCGGCCCCGCCTCCCAGCGTTGGCCACCACCTCAACAGGCCGTGGTGGCACGGGGGTTGGGCGTGCGCACGCGCATGAGCCGGTCCGTTCCGGTTCCCCGCCGCGGTGAGCCGCCCGACCGGGCCGTCGGCACCCGTACCGGTACGTTCCGCCGGCCGTCGGGCGTGCCGGGCGGTGGAGGGTGTCGGGCATATGCGTTCCGCAGTACGGTGGTATCCAGCCCGTGGACCGGTGCTGTCGTTAGCGCGGCGGCAGTCGGCCGACGGCCACTCGGGGCCGAAGGAGCCTCGCACGTCAGCGGCTGTTCCAGCGGGACTCTGAGCCCGCGTCACCGCCATCGCACGGCCCTGTGGCCCTCCCGCCCCCGACGCCGACGCGGTGCGCTGTTCCGGGACACGCATATGAACGGTGTATTCGCCGACGACCTTCTCGTCATGCTGCCCGCGCCACGGCCGGGCCTGATCCTCCACGGCGAGGTCCTCGCCGCGCACAAGGGCGTGCTGGCCAAAGCACTGTTCGAGTGCGGCCGGGGCCACGACGACCATGACGAGGTGACGCTGGACCTGACCGGGGTGTCCTACCTCTCCAACGGCGCCCTGCAGATCCTGGTCGCCTTCGCCCAGCGCCTGGCCCCGCCCCGGAACCTGCTCGTGCGCAGCCCGCGCACCCTGGACGTCCAGGAGCGCCTGATCCGCCGCGGCTGGAACATCACCGCCTTGCGCGTGCTGCCTGTCTGAGTACGGGTGCTGCAACGGGCGCGGTACCGGGGGGGGACCCGCCGGTGTCCACCGTCCACGGCCCCATGGGCACGGCGTCACCGAACTACCTGTGGGGAGTCTGCACCAGCACCGCGCCCCCTCGCGGTTCCGGGGTGAGGAGCAGCCGTGCCTCGTAGCGGAGCGGGGGGCCGGATTCCGGGTGGAGTTCCAGCGGCCGGGACGTGAAGTCACCCACCGAGCGGCACGCCCACCAGGCGTCGAGGTCCGGGCACGCGGCGCGCAGCAGGGCGGTGACCTCATGGGCACGTGACCCCGGGGGCTCCAGGTCGGCGCGGGTGCGGAAGTGGCGGTAGAGGTCCAGGGCGAGGGGCCGCCAGTCGGGGAGGTGGCGGTGGTGGGCGGGGTCGGCGGCGAGGAGCAGGAGGAGGTTGCGGCGGGGCTCCGGCGTGGCGGCCGGGTCGGGCCACAGCGTCGCGTACGCCTCGTTCCAGGCCAGGACGTCGAAGGCGGGGGAGAGGAGCAGCGCGGGGGTGGTGGGCCAGCCGTCCAGCAGGCGCTGGTGGGCCGGGGCGGCGGCCGCGGGGGCCGCCGGGGCCGGGGGCCCGGTCGGCGCGTAGCCCGCCAGGGCGAGGGCGTGGCGGTGGGCCGCGGCGTCCAGGCGCAGGGCGCGGGCCACGGCGTCGAGGACCTGCCGCGAGGTGTCCACGCGGCCCTGCTCCAGCCACGTGTACCAGGCCACCGAGACACCGGACAGGGCCGCCACCTCCTCGCGGCGCAGCCCGGCCGCGCGGCGCCGGGGCGCCGTCGGGAGGCCCACGTCCGCCGGGGCGAGGCGGTCGCGGTGCGCGCGCAGGAAGCCGCCGAGTTCGCGCCGGAGCGCCACCGCCGGGTCCGTCATCCTGTTACCTCCGCTCACCCCATGAACACCCCTCTGGCCGGGGCCCATTCCCGCCGCGAGGGTGGGGCCATGAGCAACGACACCGAGGCCCGGGCCTCCCGCGACAGCGACAGCGGCCCCAGCGTCCCCACCGGCCCAAACAACCCCACTGACCCCAGCCACCCCATCGACCTCGTCGGCGGCCCCGCCCCCACCGTCTGGCGTCGCCGCAACGACTCCTCCGGCCTCGCCGAACCCCGCGCGCTCCTGCGCGTCTACACCCCCACCGGCACCCTGGAGTCCGTCACCGCGTCGTACGAGCGGCTGCTCGGCGTGGCGAAGGACATGTGGTTCACGTATCCGGAGAGGGGGCTGCGGCTCGCCGTCGTGGGGAGCTTCCTGCTCGTCGAGGGGGCGCCGGAGGTGCTCGCGCCGCTCCGGGCCACGGACGGGACGCTGGTGGTGGACTCGGCGGCGGCGTACCTGGAGCGGCTGGCCGCCGAGGGGGCCGAGGTGCTCGTCGCGCCGCACGCGGTGCCGACCGGGACCGGGTTCACCGCGCGGCACCGCGACGGGACGGTCGTCGAATACGTCGAACACCGCCCAACTCCCGACGGGAGCTAGGGAAAGCGCACCTTCCGCGCAAACCACGTGCCCCCTGAACCCACCGTTCCCGTTCGATTACAGTGCTGCCGAGTCGGACGCCGAGGTACGGGAAAGGGGGTTCGGTGAGTGCCGTAGCAGCCACCGGCGTGTGGGGCCGCACCGAACAGCAGGACTTCCGTAGCCGGGTCCGCGGCACCCTGCTCGGGGCCGCCGTGGGTGACGCGCTCGGGGCGCCCGTGGACCTCATGGGCCTCGCCGAGATCCGCGCCGCGCACGGCGGGGAGGGCCTGACCGAGCCCGCCGCCGCGCACGGCAGGCGGGGCGCCGTCACCGCCGCCACCCAGCTCGCCCTGTTCACCGTCGACGGCCTGATCCGCGCCCAGGTGCGGCGCGACACCGGCGCCTGGCACCCGCCGACCGACCTGCACCGGGCCTACCGGCGCTGGGCCGCCACCCAGCGCGACTGGGGGCCCGACGAACGGCGTGCGGAGGACGGCTGGCTGGCCCGCGAGGAGTGGCTGTACGCGCGCCGCGCCCCCTCCCGCGCCTGCCTCATCGGGCTCGCCGACGACCGCATGGGCACGCTCGACGTCCCCAAGAACCCGGGGGAGCGCGGCCCGGAGGCCGCCGTCCGGTCCGCGCCGTTCGGGCTGCTCGTCGGGTGGGAGCCGCAGCTCGTGCTCCAGCTCGCCGTGGAGTGCGCCGTCCAGACGCACGGCCACCCGGACGCGTACCTCGCCGCGGGCGCGCAGGGCCTGCTGGTGCACGGGCTCGCCCGGGGAGAGTCCCTGGACGGCGCGATCCAGCGGTGCCTCGCGCTGCTGGGCGCGCGCCCCGGGCACCAGGCCGTCACCGACGGGCTGCGGCACGCGCTCGGCGCCGTACGGCAGGGGCTGCCGAGCCCCACGCGCGTCGAGGAGCTGACCGGCGACGGGGCGGCTCCGGGCGCGCTCGCCGCCGCCGTGTACTGCGCCCTCGTCGGCGAGGACATCCGGCACGGGCTGCGGCTCGCCGTCAACCACGGCGGTCCCTCCACGGCGGTGGGCGCGCTGTGCGGGGCGCTGCTGGGCGCGCTGCACGGCGAGACGGAGCTGCCGCCCGGCTGGCTCACCGAGCTGGAGGGCCGCGCCACCGTCCTGGAGCTCGCGGACGACTTCGCCATGGAGATGACGCAGGGGCCCGCGCTGCACAGCCCGGCCGGGGCGGCACCGGGGTGGCTGGCGCGCTATCCCAGGGCCTGACCGGAGCGCCCCGAAGGGCGCGGGGAACCGCGCGACCAGCCACGACGATTCCGCGGACGAACGACGTCCTACACCTGGGACTCCTCCAGGAGCTTGAGGGCCCGCGCCTTCAACTCGTCGCTCGCCTTGCGGGCGTCACCGGCGTCGAACGGCGGGCGCGGGTCGTACTCCACGGCGAGCTGGACCGCCCGCGCGGTGTCGTCGTCGGTGAGCCGCGCCACCAGGTGCAGCGCCATGTCGAGACCGGCCGACACCCCGGCCGCGGTGACGAACTTCCCCGACTCCACGAAGCGTTCCGGCACGTACGTGACGTCGAAGGTCTTCTCCAGGTACTCCGCCGAGGCCCAGTACGTCGTGGCCCTGCGGCCGTCGAGGAGCCCGGCCGCGGCCAGGACGAGGGAGCCCGTGCACACGGACGTGGTGAAGCGGGTGTGCCGGTTCGCGGCGCGGATCCACTTCAGGAGGGCCTGGTTCTCCATGGCGCCGATGGTGCCGCGGTTGCCCGCGCCGGGGACGAGCAGGACGTCCAGGCGGCCCGCCTCGTCCAGGCTCCGCTCGGCCACCACGGCCACGTCACCGGTGTCGGTGCGCACCGGGCCGCGCCGCTCGGCGACCATCGTGACGCTCGCGCCGGGCACCCGGGCGAGGATCTCGGCGGGACCGGTGGGGTCGAGCAGGCTGTAGCCGTCGTACAGGAGGATGCCGATCCTCGGGCCCCTGCCGGCGGGCCGGCCGGGTGCCGCGTGGGCGGCGGGGGTCCGGGCGGTGAGGCCCGCGGTGGCGAGGGCGGCCGTGGCGGCGGTGGAGCGCAGCAGGGTGCGGCGGGTCGTGGGATGCGTCATGCCTCGGCAGTCTGCTGGGCGGACCGCCGCCGTGGGGCCCGATGTCCGTAAGGGTGGGGAACGCGTCCGCCGGGGAGCCCGAGGCCGGGCTGGAGCCGGGGGCCCGGCGGGCGGGACCGGCGCGGAGGTGGCGGTGTCAGCGCATCAGCTCGCCCGCGTTCACGAGCAGCGACTGGCCGGTGATCGCCCGGGCCCGGTCCGAGGCGAGGAACACGCACGCGTCGGCCACGTCCCCGTCCGTGGCCAGGTCGGGCAGCGCCATGCGCTCGGTGAGCCGGCGCCTCACCTCCTCCTCGGCAACGCCCTCCGTCCGCGCCGTGAGCGTCACGTACGCCGCCACGGGCGGGCCCCACATCCAGCCGGGCTGCACCGTGTTGACCCGGACGCGGTGGGGCCCGAGCTCGCGCGCCAGGGAGTACATCGCGGAGGTCAGCGCGCCCTTGGAGGCCGCGTACGCCGCCTGCCGCACCTGCGTGGGCGCGGCCACCGAGGACTGCGTACCGATGAGGACGACCGCGCCGCCGCGCTCCTTCAGGCCGGGCAGGCACGCCCGGGTCATGCGCAGCGAGCCGAGCAGGTTCACGTCGAGGACGCCCGCCCAGGCGGTGAAGTCGGCGTCCTCCAGACCGCCGAAGTGGCTGTCCCAGGCGGCGACCTGCACCAGCGCGTCGAGCCGCCCGAAGCGCTCCCGGGCCAGCGCCGCGAGCGCCGCGCACTGGTCCTCGTCGGTGATGTCCGTCGCCAGCCAGGCGGTGCGGCCGCCGCCGGGATCCACCTCCGCCGCCGCCCTGGCGAGGTTCGCCCCGGTGCGGGCCCCGAGCACGGCGGCGCCGCCCTCGCGCACGACGGTCGCGGCCACCTCCCGGCCGAGCCCGGCGCCGACACCCGAGACGACCACGGTCTTCCCCTGGAGCAGCGACACGGCGCCTCCCGGCTCTGGCCATTCATCTGACGGGGCGTCAGAGTAGGGGCCCGCGCGGAAGAAGGGGAGAGGCATGGGCGAGGACACCCGCACCGAGGCGTACGCGGAGCTGGCCGCCGTCGGGCCCTACGGCGTACGCCCGGGGCACGCGCTGATCACCATGGTGGAGCCGCACCCGGGCCACGAGCACGCGTACAACCGCTGGTACGAGGACGACCACTACTACGCGGGCGCCATGGCGATGCCCTGGATGTACGCGGGGCGGCGCTGGGTGGCCACCCGGGAGCTCCAGCTCCTGCGCCGGCCCGAGACCTCGGCGGTGGCCCGGCCGGTGACGGCGGGCTGCTACCTGTCGACGTACTGGATCACCGAGGGGCGCTACGACGAGCACATGCGGTGGACCGTCGCCATCAACAAGCGCCTGAACCGCGACGGCCGCGTCCACCAGGCCCGCACCCACGTCTTCACGGCCTTCCACGACCACGCCGCGACCGTCTACCGCGACGGCGCCGCCGGGCCGCGCGACCACCACGCGCTCGACCACCCGTACGCGGGGCTCGTCCTGGAGGTCGTCGACACCGAGGGGCCCGAGGAGCGCGCGGAGCTGCTCGCGTGGCTGCGCGACCGGCACCTGCCCCGGGCGCTCGCGGGCTCGCCCGCCGCGCTGGTCGTCGCCTTCCGCCCGACGCCGCTGCCGGGCGACCGGATGACGTACGTGCGGCAGGTGGAGGGCGTGGACACGCGGCTGACGCTGCTGTGGTTCCTGGAGTGCGACCCGCGCGCCTGCTGGCGGGAGCGCTTCGCGGGGCGCGGGGCGGAGGTCGCCGCGTCGGGCCTCGGCCGCGTGGAACTCCTCGCGCCCTTCGTCCCGACGGTGCCGGGCACGGACCGGTACGTCGACCAGCTCCGGTAGCGCCCGGCCCGGCGGCGGGCAGGGCCGAGCCCCCTCGGCCGGGACGGCGGACCAGTCGAGAGGGCTCATGCGGGTGCGGTTGTGCGGTTGTCCCGGCGGGTGCCTGCGCGGCGGGAGCCGGTGCGGGCGGGTGCCGGAGGGGATGGCTGCCGGAAGGAATGGCTGCCGGTGGTGGCACGTATCACCCGTGGTCGTGGGACCCGTCACGGACCTCGGTGACGAAGGCGTTCCACGAATCGGCGGGGAAGGCGAGGACCGGGCCGTCCGCGACCTTCGAGTCCCGCACCGAAATGGCGTGCAGAACGGGGGACTTGACCTCGACGCACGCGCCGTTCCCGGTGGAGTAGGACGACTTGGTCCACGAGGGCGACGCGCCTTGCTGGATTGCCATGTTTGCTCCGTATTGCGCAGTTGGTGAATGCGGGATCCGCGCGGTGGCGGTATCCGCCAACGTTCTTGCTGTTGGCGTGAAAGACGCTACTCGCCAACATCGGGCGGCGGATGGTTCGTTCACTCAACCGGATGGCATATACCAGTGGGGTCTTCCGCCCCGGCGCGGCAACGGTGTACTGTGCGGCGCTTCCGGGGCTGGAGGGTCCTCGCGGGCGCATGCGGGGGCCGGATGCCGTGCCGCGCACGGACCGTCCCGCGACGCCGGCAGGTGTCAGCGCGCGTAGTCCTTGGCGATGTCGGCGATGAGCTGACGCGACTGCTCCACGTTCAGGGCCTGCGCCCGCAGGTGCTCGTACATGACGCTGTACTGCTGGACGTCGTTGGACTTCTCCAGGTACAGGTCGCTGGTGACGCCCTCGATGTAGACGACGCTCGAGTCCGAGGCGTCCGGGAACTCCAGGATCGCGTACTGGCCGTTCAGGCCGGGGTGGGCGCCCATCTCGAAGGGGATGACCTGCACCGTCACGTGCGGCAGCTGGGACTGCTCGACCAGGTGCTCCAGTTGCTCGCGCATCAGCGCGCGGTTGCCGACGACGCGGCGCAGCGCGGACTCGTCGAGCACGGTCCACAGCCGCAGCGGGTTCTCCGGGGCGGCGATGCGCTCCTGGCGGCGCATGCGCACCTGGACCCGTTTCTCGATGTCCGTCGGCGTGGTCTCCGGGAGCGCGCCGGTGATCAGCGCCTCCGCGTACGGCCGGGTCTGGAGCAGCCCGGGGACGACCTGCGGGTCGTACACGCGCAGCGACGCGGCGTCGGTCTCCAGGCCGATGTACACGCTGTACGGGATGTCGCCGAAGGAGTGCCACCAGCCCTGCTGCCGGGAGTCCTTGGCCATCTGCATCAGCGAGTCGACGATGCGGTGGTCCTCGACCTCGTACACCCCGCACAGGTCGCGGACGTCGCGCTGGCTGATCGAGCGGCGGCCGTTCTCGAGGCGGCTGATCTTCGACTGCGAGACCAGCAGGCGCTCCGCCACCTCCTCCGCCGTCATGCCCTTGAGCTCACGCAGCCGGCGCAGCTCCTGGCCTAGCCGGCGACGCCTGACGGTGGGATTGACGTTGGACGCCACGGGAAGTGCACCTCCGGCGATATGCCTCTACATTGCGTGTCTGCTGTGGAGCAGAGTGCCACCAAGGGGCAACTCGGCGCTGGGAAACAGCAGAACGGCGGACATGTGGGGGTGCCGACGCCCCGCGGCGTCGCGTGTGCTTCTCAACGAGCGTGTCGCCTGTGGTGGTCGCGGCCGTACGGGGCGCGGACACCGGTACGGCCGGTGCCCGCGCCCCGCACGGCCCAGCGGCTCCCGTACCGGGTCCGGGGACGACGGCGCGGCATCGTGCTGGGTGGTGCGTGGTGCGTGGTGCTCTCCGCGTGGTGCGGGGGTGGTGCGGGTGGTGCGGCGCCGTGCGTGGTGCCCACCGCGTGGCGCGGTCGTGCCGGGGACGTGCGGCGCGCCGCCGTCGGCCCCTCGCGCGCTGTGCGCGGGGCCCGCGCCCGGGCGTACGTGCCGTGCGCGGCCGTGGTTCAGTGAGCCACGGCGCGGGCCATGGCTCCCGCGCCCCGGCGCGGCTGCATCGGGACCCCGCCGGGGTCCGTCGCCGCCGAGCGCGCCGTGCGCGCGGGCGGTCGCCCGCCGCCCTGCCCCGTCGTGGCGGGGCTGCGGCGCGGCTGCGCCGCCACGCCGTTCTGGACGTCCATCACGGCGTGCGCCACGAGGCCGCCCATCGGGTCGTGCCGGATCAGGTCCCGCAGTCGGGACCGGGACGAGCGCCCCTCGTTGCCCGGGTACAGGTGCTTGCCGAGGCCGACCGCGTGGGCCAGCGCGGCGAGCGCCGCGGTCCGCGGGTCCGGCGGTACGCCGGTGCGGATCGCCGAGTCCAGCCGGGCCCTGATGTCCCGGCTGATGGCCGTGTCCGTCGCCTGGTAGCGAGTCGTCGGCAGCACCCCGCACATCTGGCCCGCCACGGCATGCACCATGCCGCACCGCTCCAGGTGCGAGAGGTAGATCTGACGCAGCCCCAGGCGGGGCCCGCCGATCCAGTGGACCGCCCGGACCGGGCTGCCGCGCCTGCGCAGCAGTTCCAGTGCGGAGTCCAGAGTCGGATCTCCCGTCGGCCGTGGCATCACCACGGCGATACGATCCCCGTCAGGGGCTATCCGTCCGGCCAGCGCCAGCTCCACTAGCTGTGCTCCGGCCAGACCGAGGTCGAGCGACTGCGGCTGCGCTGTGGTACCCGTGGCCGGGTCCAGAGCGAGCAGCAGAAGCTCCTCCGGAATTGTTCTGCGGCTCCTGCCCATCCATGCCTCCCCGCGTGGATGAATGACAGGGTGACCCCTCTCACATTGGTCTGTCGAGAGCGCGTGGGCGGTACGTACGGGAACCAGTAGGTATGTCGTTCTCGTCTACCACGGGGGTTAAGCCCTCACACAGGACACTGGTACATGGTTCGGACAGCGGGTCCGGGCCCCGATGGGTGCGGCTGAGCACGGCGAGTGCGGCGAGTACGAGTACGAGGAGGAATCGGTGGCGGGCGAGAACCCCGACAGGTCGAAGACGGTTTCTGGCGGGGGCGCCTCTGACGACGACGTGACCGTCCCGCCCCCCGCGTCCCCTCCGGCGGGGGCCGGTCGGGCCAACGGGGACGCGCGGCTGCGGGCCGCGGTCGCCGCGTGGGTGGCGAGCGCGGACGACGACGAGGCGAGTGAAACTCCGGCCGGCGGTGACGTTTCCGCTGCCGGGACCTCGGGTTCTTCCGGCGCGTCCCGCGCGTCCCGCGCTTCGGAGGCCTCGGAAGCCGGGGAGGGCGCGGGCGGGGCCGCGGACGCCGACGCCGCGGACGCCGCCGAGGAGCCGAAGAAGGACACGGCCACCGCCGTGTTCGGCACCGGCCGGGTGACGGGCAAGGGCTCCGGCACCTCCGGCACCTCCGACGCCGCCGGTGAGCGGCCCGTGGACAAGGCGACCACGGCGTTCAAGGCGCCGTCGTGGGCGAACGCCGAGCCGGAGGACGAGGCCGGGCGCGGTCGCGCGGACGAGGCGAAGGCGGAGCGCGAGGAGGACGCCGCGGCCGGGCCCGCCGCGGGTCGCCGTGGCGTCGACCAGGCCACGGCCGTCTTCAAGGCGGCGGATCTGCGCCGGGACACCGAGCCCGAGGCCGACGCGGGGACCGCGGGCCGGGGCGGCGACGACGAGGCCGACAGCGCTGACGAGGCCGACGGCACCGACGAGGGCGGCAAGGGCGACAACGGCGGCAGCGACAGCAAGGGCGACCGCGGCACCCAGGGCCCCGAGGCCGCCGCGGACGCCGAGGCCCCCGCGGTGTCCAAGCCCTCCAAGGGCGTGAAGGTCACCAAGGCGGGCAAGGGCGACACCTCCGGTGCCGGCGGTGAAAGCGCTTCCGGGAAGCGTCCCGTCGACCAGGCCACGGCCGTGTTCAAGACCGTCCGGCCCGCCCCGGCGGTGGACCAGGCGACCACCATGCTGAAGCTGGGCGGCGACAAGCCTGACGACGGCGGCAAGACGGACGACGGCCGCAAGACGGGCGACGGCGGCAAGGCCGACGTCAGCCGCAAGGGCGACGAGAGTCGCAAGGCCGACGCCAGCCGCAAGGCCGATGCAGGTGACAAGGCCGCCAAGGGCAGCAGGACCGCGACACCGGACAAGGCCGCCGCCAAGAGCATCCCGGGCACGGGTGACAAGCCCGCCGACCCCGCCAAGCCCACCGACAGCAAGGCCGACGAGCCCGCCGACCCCGCCGACGACAAGCCTGCCGACGGCAAGGCCGACAAGCCCGGCAAGCCCCGGGGCGCCGAGTCCGACGCCGAGCGGACCAGCAAGTTCGTCGCGCTGAAGTCGCTCGACGAGCCGCGCCCCACCCCCGAGCACAAGGCGCCCCCGCAGGGCACGCCGAAGGCCCCGGGGGCCGCCGGGACCGGCACCGCGAAGACCGCGGCCGCCGCCGGGACCGGTACCGCGAAGGGCGCCGCGCCCGGTGCGCCGAAGGACCGGGCCGGGGCCCCCGCGCCCGAGGTGCCCGAGCGGACCACCCAGCAGCCGCTGCCGCCCAAGCCCCCGCTGGACCTGCTCGCCGAGCTGACCAACACGCCGCCGCCCCCGGAGACCCCGGTCCGCACCGTCGTACGGCGGGTCAAGATCTGGACGCCGCTGGTGCTCCTGCTGGTGGTCGTGTTTGCAGTCGTACAGGCTGTGCGCCCGCTGCCGGAGCCGAAGCTCACCCTCACCGCCGAGGACACGTTCTCCTTCGGCGGCGGCAAGGCGTCCATCCCGTGGCCGAGCGACGGCCAGGCCGCCATGGACGTCGACGGGATCGGCACCTTCGGCACCTCGGGCGCGCAGAAGCCCGTGCCGATCGCGAGCATCGCGAAGGTGATGACGACGTACCTCATCCTGCGCGACCACCCCATCAAGAAGGGGACGGAGGGCAAGACGCTCACCGTCGACGCCGAGGCGCAGCGCCACTACGAGAAGGGCAAGCCGGAGAACGAGTCCGTGGTCAAGGTGACCGAGGGGCAGAAGATCTCCCAGTACGAGGCGCTCCAGGCCGTCATGCTGCCGTCCGCCAACAACGTCGCGCGGATGCTGGCGCGCTGGGACAGCGGCGGTGACGAGAAGGCGTTCGTGGCCAAGATGAACAAGACGGCCAAGGAACTCGGCATGAAGAACACCCACTACACGGACCCGAGCGGCCTCGACAAGACGACCGTGTCGACCGCCGAGGACCTGGTGAAGCTCGGCCGGGTGGCGATGGAGAACCCGACCTTCAAGGAGATCGCCCGCCAGCCCCAGTACAAGGACCTCAACGGCGACACGCAGGACAACTACTTCGGGCTCGTCCCGACCGTCGCCATCGGCATCAAGACCGGCACCACCACGGCCGCGGGCGGCAACATCCTCTTCGCCGCGGAGAAGACGGTCGGCGGCAAGACCCAGGTGATCATCGGCGCGGCCCTGGCCCAGTTCGGGAAGAACGGCGTCGCCAACATCGACCAGGTCACGAAGGTCGTCAAGGACCTCATCGGCGCCGGCCAGGACGCGCTCACGGCGAAGACCGTGGTGCGCAAGGGCGCCGTCGTCGGCGAGGTGGACGACGGCCTCGGCGGCACCACGCCGGTCGTCGCGACCAAGGACGTCAAGGCCGTCGGCTGGTCCGGTCTGACCGCGAAGCTGGAGCTGACGGACGGCGGCAAGGAGGTCCCGCACACCGCGAAGAAGGGCACCAAGGTCGGTGTCCTGTCGGTGGGCGACGGCACCAGCCGCGCCGTCAAGGTCCCGGTGGCGGTGCGGAAGGACCTCGCGGAGCCGGGCTTCGGCACGAAGCTCACGCGGGTCGGCTGACGGGCGGCCGACCAGGGCCACGAGACACGACGAAGGGGTGGGGCGGGGGGGGGGGGGCCCCCCCCCCCCAAGGGGGGGGGGGGGGGGGGCGCGGGGGGGGGGGGG
>NZ_JASCXL010000070.1:0-50574 GCF_030010595.1 Streptomyces sp. CC224B
CGCCCGCGCCGGCGGCGGCGCGGGCGGCGAGGACGGCGGGGACGGCGGGGACGGCGTCACACCTGGCAGCGTAGGACCGTCCCCCCACCCCCGCGACCGGGGCCGGGGCGGGCCTACGGCACGTGGCGGACCTCGGGGAAGCGGGGCGACGGGCCGTCCAGGAGGTGGTCGTCCCGGTCGCGCAGCCAGCGGTCGAAGAACGACGCCACGTACGCGCGCCGGACGGCGGTGGCCCGTGCCGGGTCGACCGTGCCGATGTTCCTCTCCACGACGTCGCGCGGCTGCCCGGCCCGCGGCAGCACGGCGGTGAGGTCGGTGTACGTCTGGTGGCGCGAGCCGCGCAGCGTGAAGTCGGCCTTCCAGCCCGGCGTACGGGACCAGAAGGCGCCCCAGGACGGCTCGGTGGTGTGGTCGACGCCGTCGCGGCCCATGAGGAGCAGCGGCCGGTCCACGCCGTGCCGGGCGATGTCGGTGAGGTGGGTGCCCTTCGGCTCGCCGTTGTACTCCAGCGAGCCGTCCAGGTCGACGGCGGCCTTCACGCGCTTGTCCGCGTACATCGTCCCGGCGGCGGCGATGCCGCCCGCGGAGTGCCCGACCGCGCCGACACGGTTGCGGTCGACCACCCGGGACAGGCCGCCGGGCAGGTCACCGAGCCGGTCCAGGACGAACCGGTCGTCGGCGACCCGGACGTCCATGACCTTCTTCAGGAGACGGGAGAGCGACTCGTCGTCCGTGACCCCGGCGAGCGCGTCCTTGAGGGGCTTGTCGTCCGCGACCGAGCCGTCGGGGAACTGCACGCCCGGCGACTCGTAGGTGTGGTCGACGGTGACGACGACGTAGCCGCGGCTCGCCAGGTCCTCGACGAGCGAGGTGTTCCACGTCCGCGGGTCGTTGGCGCCCGCCGAGTACAGCAGCACCGGCCGCCGCCCGCCCCGGCCGTCGACGGGCGCGCCCTGCCGGGCGTGGACGCGCATGCCCGCCCAGTCGACGGCGCCCGCCGGGACGCCGTGCCGCGGCTCCGCGCCCCAGCGTTCGGCGGCGCCCGGCGCCATGTAGGGGGCGCGCCCGGACCCGCCGGTCTTCCGCGCCGGGTACCAGACGCTCACCATCAGCTCGCGGTACGGCCGCGAGGTGACCCAGGGGTCGTGGCGCGCGTGGTCGACGAGGCGGGCCGTCACCGTGCCCACCGGGTGCGGGCCGGTGGGGGCGGGCAGCTCCGGGCGCACGGGTGCGGCGGGCCGCTCGGGCGCGGTGTGCGCGGCGGCCGGGGCCGCGGCCCCGGCGCCCAGGGCTCCGGCGGCGAGCGCGAGAGCGGTCACGCCCCTGGTCAGACGGGTCGGGTGCGGGGTGCGAAGCGCGGCGGAAGTCATGCGTCCATGCTGGTCCGCGGCCCCGCCCGCGACCATGGGGCAAGCCGGAGAGTCCGTCCCGGGGGATAACCCCCAGGGCCCCTTCGGCCGTTACCGCTCCCGTCGCCGGATCTTGTTCCCCAGCCACACCAGCGGGTCGTACTTGCGGTCGACGGCCCGCTCCTTCAGGGGGATCAGCGCGTTGTCCGTGATGCGGATGTTCTCGGGGCACACCTCCGTGCAGCACTTGGTGATGTTGCAGTAGCCGAGGCCGTGCTCCTCCTGGGCGGCGGTCTTGCGGTCCAGGCCCGCGTCGGCCGCCGCGTCCAGCGGGTGCATGTCCAGCTCGGCGACGCGCATCAGGAAGCGCGGCCCCGCGAACGACGTCTTGTTCTCCTCGTGGTCCCGCACCACGTGACAGGTGTCCTGGCACAGGAAGCACTCGATGCACTTGCGGAACTCCTGGGGGCGGTCCACGTCCTCCTGCGCCATGCGGTACGCGCCCGGCTCCACGCCGGGCGGCGGCACGAACGCGGGCACCTCCCGCGCCTTGGCGTAGTTGTAGCCGACGTCGGTCACCAGGTCGCGGACCACGGGGAAGGCCCGCAGCGGGGTGACGGTGATCGTCTCGTCACGCGTGAACACCGACATGCGGGTCATGCACAGCAGCCGCGGCCGCCCGTTGATCTCCGCCGAGCAGGAGCCGCACTTGCCCGCCTTGCAGTTCCAGCGCACCGCGAGGTCCGGCGCCTGGGTCGCCTGGAGCCGGTGGATGATGTCGAGGACCACCTCGCCCTCGTTGACCTCGACCGTGAAGTCCTCCAGGCCACCGCCGCCGGTGTCGCCCCGCCACACCCGGAAGTGCGCGTCGTACGCCGTGGACGCCGCTGCTGTGCTCACTCGTAGAGCTCCTCTTCGGCCAGGTACTTGACCAGCTCCTCCTTGTCGAAGAGAGCGAGCAGGTCGGGACGGACGGGGTCGGTCGTGACGCGTTCGAGGTCGATCTGGCCGCGCACCGGGTCGGTGGCCGCGAGGCCGCCGGTCGGGTCGGCGAGCCGGCACAGCAGGTTCACGCGGCGCCAGGCGCGGTTCATACCGGGGTGGTCCTCGCGGGTGTGCCCGCCGCGGCTCTCCGTGCGCTCCAGGGCCGCCCGCGCCACGCACTCGCTGACCAGCAGCATGTTCCTGAGGTCGAGCGCCAGGTGCCAGCCCGGGTTGAACTGCCGGTGCCCCTCGACCCCGGCCCGCCGCGCCCGCGTCCGCAGCTCCGCGAGCTTGTCCAGGGCCCGCTCCATCTCGGCCTCGCGCCGGATGATGCCGACCAGGTCGTTCATGGTCTGCTGGAGCTCCTGGTGCAGCGTGTACGGGTTCTCGGGCGCCGCCCCGGCCTCGGGGCCCTCCGCGCTGAACGGGCGCAGCGCCTCGGCCGCCGCGGTGGCCACCTGCGGCTCGTCCACCACCGGCCGGACGGCGAGGTCGGCGGCGTACCGGGCCGCGTACAGACCGGCGCGGCGGCCGAACACCAGCAGGTCGGAGAGCGAGTTGCCGCCGAGCCGGTTCGAGCCGTGCATGCCGCCCGCGACCTCGCCGGCCGCGAACAGGCCGGGCACGCCGCGCGCCGCCGCCGTGTCGGAGTCGACCGCGACGCCGCCCATCACGTAGTGGCAGGTCGGCCCGACCTCCATGGGCTCGGCGGTGATGTCGACGTCGGCCAGCTCCTTGAACTGGTGGTACATGGACGGCAGCCGGCGCTTGACGACCTCGGCGGGCATCCGCGTCGACACGTCCAGGAAGACCCCGCCGTGCGGGGAGCCGCGCCCGGCCTTCACCTCGGCGTTGATGGCCCGCGCCACCTCGTCGCGGGGCAGCAGCTCGGGCGGGCGCCGGTGGTGGTCCGGGTCCTCGTACCAGCCGTCGCCCTCCTCCTCGGACTCCGCGTACTTCTCCTTGAAGACGTCGGGAATGTAGTCGAACATGAACCGCTTGCCGTCGGAGTTCCGCAGCACGCCCCCGTCACCGCGCACGGACTCGGTGACGAGAATGCCTTTCACGGACGGCGGCCAGACCATTCCCGTCGGGTGGAACTGCACGAATTCCATGTTGAGCAGCGGCGCCCCCGCGAGCAGCGCGAGCGCGTGGCCGTCGCCGGTGTACTCCCACGAATTCGACGTCACCTTGAAGGACTTGCCGATGCCGCCGGTGGCCAGGACGACACCGGGCGCCTCGATGACGAAGAACCGCCCGCTCTCCCGCTCGTAGCAGAAGGTCCCGCTGACCCGCCCGCCCTCTTTCAGGACCCGGGTCACGGTGCACTCCTGGAAGACCTTCAGGCGGGCCTCGTAGTCCCCGAACTCCTTCTTGTCCTCCTGCTGCAGCGCCACGATCTTCTGCTGCAGCGTGCGGATCAGCTCAAGGCCCGTACGGTCGCCGACGTGTGCGAGCCGGGGGTATTCGTGCCCGCCGAAGTTCCGCTGCGAGATCCGCCCGTCCTTCGTGCGGTCGAAGAGGGCTCCCCAGGTCTCCAGCTCCCACACCCGGTCGGGCGCCTCACGGGCGTGCAGCTCCGCCATCCGCCACTGGTTGAGGAACTTCCCGCCGCGCATGGTGTCGCGGAAGTGGACCTGCCAGTTGTCGCCGGAGTTCACGTTCGCCATGGCCGCGGCGATGCCGCCCTCGGCCATCACCGTGTGCGCCTTGCCGAAGAGCGACTTGCAGATCACGGCCGTACGGGCGCCCTGTTCCCGCGCCTCGATCGCGGCCCTGAGCCCGGCCCCGCCGGCGCCCACGACGACGACATCCCACTGCTGCCGCTCCACTTGAGCCATCAGAACAACCTCGGATCGTCGAACGCCCCGGAGGCGATCAGATACACGTAGAAGTCGGCGAGCGCGACGCTGACCAACGACGCCCAGGCGAGCAGCATGTGGCGGCCGTTCAGCCACCCCACCCACCGCCACATCCGATAGCGCACCGGGTGCTTGGAGAAGTGCTTGAGCTTTCCGCCGACGATGTGCCGGCAGGAGTGGCAGGAGAAGGTGTACGCCCAGATGAGGACGATGTTCACGAGGAACACCAGGGTGCCGAGCCCGGCGTGCCCCCACGCGTAGTGCTCGTCGCGGAAGGTGAGCACGGTGTCGTACGTGAGGATTCCGGCGACCGGCACCGCGGCGTAGAAGAAATACCGGTGGAGGTTCTGCAGGATCAGCGGGAAACGCGTCTCACCGGTGTACGTGGCGTGCGGTTCCGCCACCGCGCAGGCGGGCGGGGACGCCCAGAAACCGCGGTAGTAGGCCTTGCGGTAGTAGTAGCACGTGAGCCGGAACCCGAGCGGGAAGATGAGGACCAGCAGCGCGGGGGAGAGCCCCCACCAGCTCCCGAAGATCTCCCAGTTGGGCCCGTCCCGCATCGGCGCGCAGTTCTCGGCGAGGCACGGCGAGTAGAACGGCGAGACGTACGGCGCCTCGTAGTAGTCGGAGTCCGCGAACGCCCGCCACGTCGAGTACACGACGAAGGCGAGCAGCCCGGCGGCGGTCGCGGCGGGCTGCACCCACCAGCGGTCCGTCCGCAGATGGGCAGCGCCGATCGCGGCGCGCGTGCCGTGCCGTACGCCGCCGGGGTCCGTGCCCTTCTTCAGATGGGGTTCGGTGCCAGTGGCCAACGAGGCTCCACTCCTTCGTCGACGGGTGGGGGGAGGGGATGCGGCGGGGGGGGTGCGGCCGGGTCAGGGCGCGCGGCGGTCGCGGGCGCCCAGGCCCTCGTCGTCCGAGTCCGTCCACAGGGAACGGTCGTACGGGGTGTCCGGCACGGGGACCATCGGGGGCCGCGGCGGGGGCGGCGGCACCGCGGCGGCGGGACCGGCCGGGGGCGCGCCCGCCGGGTCCGGCGCGGCCGAGGTCGCGGCCCGCAGCAGCGCGAGGCTCTCGCGCAGGTGGTCGGTGTCCATGCGGACGCGGCGGAAGTCGACGCCCGCCAGTTCGGGACCGGTCCGCTGCCCGATCCGGTCCACGGCGTGCACCAGATCGTCGACACAGCGCTGAATGGCCGTCAAGTCGTCCTGCAGAGCCATGACTTGCCCTCACTTCACGGGTGCGGTGGCAACGCTCACGCAAACGCTCATGCGCCTGCGAGTGTCGCGCGTCACATCCCGGCTTGGGAAGGGATCCGCCCGGATTCACCCGGGCGCACCCGTCCCCGCCGAAGCACCCCACCCCGCCGAGCGCCCCCACCCGGCCCCGCACCCGCCCCGCGCCCCGGGCGGGCCCGCCCGCGCGGCCTGCCGGGTCCATTCGCTCGCGACGTCGTCGTCCTCGGCCTCGGCGATCCAGAGGCCACCGAGGTGTGCGTCGGCCGGGCCAGGCCCCGTTGCGCCACCCGAGTGGCATCCGCCACCGCCCCGCCGTGTCGGCTCCACCCTCCCCTCCCCGTCCCGTTCAGTGGGGGCGATACCGCAATACATGTGATCAACTCCATAATCCCGGCGAAGCGCCGCAAAGCCTCAGCGAACGCGCGCGAAGCCGCCCCACCCTCACCCGCGCCCGCCCGGGCACAGCCCCACCCGCACGGCAGCGCCCCAGCAAGGCGGCCGGACAGCACGCCCCGGAGGTACCCGTCATGCCCCACGACCGCGCCAGGCCGCGACCGGCCCGCCCGACGGCCACGGTCCGCTCCGCCGTGTTCCTCGTCGCCGGCGTCCTCGCGCTGCCCGCCCTCGCGGGGTGCGGCGCGGACGACGACGGGACGGGCGCCGCGGCGGCCGCGCAGGACATCGCGCCCGCCGCCCGCTCCCAGGTGGCCGACGGCGGCACCGTGAAGTGGGCGGTGGACGACCTGCCGGACACCTTCAACGCGTTCCAGGCGGACGCCGACGCCACCACCTCCCGCATCGCGAGCGCCGTACTGCCGTCGCTGTACCGGCTCGACCAGCGGGGCCGCGTCCAGCGCAACCCCGACTTCCTGGAGTCGGCGGAGGTCGTGGAGCGCGAGCCCCGGCAGGTCGTGCTCTACAAGCTCAACCAGCAGGCGGTGTGGAGCGACGGCCGCGAGGTCGGCGCCGACGACTTCGCCGCCCAGTGGCGCGCCCTGTCCGGCAAGGACAGCGCGTACTGGACGGCCCGCAACGCGGGCTACGAGCGCATCGAGAAGATCGAGCGCGGCGCCAACAACCTGGAGGTGCGCGTCACCTTCGCCCAGCCGTACGCCGACTGGCGCTCGCTGTTCTCACCGCTGTACCCGAAGCAGGTCATGGGCAGCCCCGACGCCTTCAACGACGGCGCGCGCGGCAGGCTGAAGGTCACCGCGGGCCCCTTCGCCTTCAAGAAGGTCGACCGCGACGCCGGCGAGGTCACGCTGCGGCGCAACCCGCGCTGGTGGGGCGACCCCACCAAGCTCGACAAGCTGGTCCTGCGCGAGGTGCCCCGCGAGCGCCGCGCCGCCGCCCTCGCCCGGGGCAGGGTCGACCTCGCCGAGGTCGACGCCGACGAGGCGGGCCGCATCGCCCTGGCCGCCCGCGAGAAGGGCCGGCAGGGCGCGCTCACGCACGGCCCCGCCGCCCGGCTGACGCCCGCCGGGGCCCTGCGCTCCTGGGCGGTCGCCCACGGCTCCGACGAGGAGGCCGCGGAGGCCGAGCTGGAGGCGCGCGAGCGGACCGACAGGGCCGTGCGGCGGTACGCCGGCGAGCAGGCGGGCCTGCGCCGCTACGTGGTCCGCAAGGCCCTCGAACCCGCCTACACCCAGCTCGCCCTCAACGGCTCCGAGGGCCCGCTCGCGGACGACCGGGTCCGCCGCGCCGTGGCCCGGGCGCTGGACCGCGAGGAGCTTGCGGAAACGGTTCTGAAGCCGCTCGGCCTGCCCGCGCGCCCGGTCGGCAGCCACCTGGCCCTCGCCGGACAGGACGCCTACGCCGACAACAGCGGCGCGCTCGGCGACCAGGACACCGCCGAGGCACGGGCCCTGCTCGCCGACGCGGGCTGGGTCCGCGGCGGCCCGCTCTCGGACAAGTACAAGGACCGGGCCGGCGGCAGGACCGGCGACGCGGGGGAGGAGAGGGGCAGCGAGGGCGCGGCGGGCAGCGACGCGGCCGACGACGACGGCACGTACATCGTCGGCGAGGACGACGAGAAGCCCGGTGACCCCGGCACCTCGGTCCTCGCCCCCGGCCCCGCCGCCGCCATCCAGCAGGCCGCCCTGGTGACCCGGCAGGCCCACGCCCTCGCCACGCGCCGGGAGGCCGACAAGGAGCAGCGCAAGGACCCGGGGGGCCCGGCCCGGCAGCACAAGGAGAAGCACGCGAAGGGCGGTGCCCCCGGCGCCTACGCCCCCAAGGGCACCGCCGCCCCCGAGGCGGGCAAGGGCGCGGCGGCCACGGGCCCCCTCGCCAAGGACGGCAAGCCGCTCACCCTCCGCTTCGTCCTGCCCTCCGGCGACGGCTCGCAGGCGCTGCGCTCGGTCGCGGACCGGATCACGCGGATGCTGGGGCGGATCGGGGTCCGCACGGAGATCTCGAAGGTCGCCGACGAGAGCTACTTCAAGGACCACGTGGCGTCCGGCCAGTACGACATGGCGCTGTACTCCTGGCCCGCGTCCGCCTTCCCCGCCACCGACGCCCGGCCGATCTTCGCCAAGCCCGTGCCCGCCGCGGACGGTTCGCTGAACGTCGAGCAGAACTACACGCGCGTCGGCACCGACCACATCGACCAGCTCTTCGACCAGGCCCTCGCCGAGCTCGACGAGGGCGAGAACCGCGAGCTGGTGCAGAAGGCGGACGCCCGCATCTGGGCCGCCGCGGGCTCCATCCCCCTCTATCAGCGCCCCCAGCTCGTGGCGGCCCGCCCCACCCTGGCCAACGCGGGCGCCTTCGGCTTCGAGACCCCGCGCTACGAGGACATGGGCTACCTCAAGCACGGCGTCCGGCCCGCCCAGGGCCCCTCCCGCCGCTGACGGCACGGCAGGCCGCGGGCCCCCGGGACGGGGGCCCGCCGAGCCGTACTCGGCGGCGGCACGTAGGATGGTGTAAGGCCGAGGCGTGTTTCCTGCCCGGCAGGGCCGCGTACCAGCAGAGAAAAGTACGCGCAGCCGTCCACTCACTTCCGGGAGAAGCCCAGCTCGTATGCCCACGCGCCACGACATCCGTAACGTAGCCATCGTCGCCCACGTCGACCACGGCAAGACGACCATCGTCGACGCCATGCTCAAGCAGGCCGGCGCCTTCGCCGCCCACCAGCTCGACTCCGTCGACGACCGCATGATGGACTCGAACGACCTGGAGCGTGAGAAGGGCATCACGATCCTGGCGAAGAACACCGCCGTCAAGTACCACCCGAAGGACGGCGGCGACCCGATCACGATCAACATCATCGACACCCCCGGCCACGCCGACTTCGGCGGCGAGGTCGAGCGCGGTCTGTCGATGGTGGACGCGGTCGTCCTGCTCGTCGACGCCTCCGAGGGTCCGCTGCCGCAGACCCGCTTCGTGCTGCGCAAGGCCCTCCAGCAGCGCCTGCCCGTCATCCTGTGCATCAACAAGACGGACCGGCCGGACTCGCGCATCGACGAGGTCGTCAACGAGACCTACGACCTCTTCCTCGACCTGGACGCCGACGAGGACCAGATCGAGTTCCCGATCGTGTACGCCTGCGGCCGCGACGGCATCGCCTCGCTGACCAAGCCGGAGGACGGCACGGTCCCGCAGGACAGCGACAGCCTGGAGCCGTTCTTCACCACGCTCCTCCAGCACGTCCCGGCGCCGGAGTACGACGAGGACGCCCCGCTCCAGGCCCACGTCACCAACCTGGACGCCGACAACTTCCTCGGCCGCATCGCGCTGCTCCGCGTCGAGCAGGGCGAGCTGAAGAAGGGCCAGACCGTCGCGTGGATCAAGCGCGACGGCTCCATCGCCAACGTCCGCATCACCGAGCTGATGATGACGGAGGCCCTGACCCGCAAGCCCGCCGAGAAGGCCGGCCCCGGTGACATCTGCGCCGTCGCGGGCATCCCCGACATCATGATCGGCGAGACCCTCGCCGACCCGGAGAACCCGGTCGCGCTGCCGCTGATCACGGTCGACGAGCCCGCGATCTCCATGACGATCGGTACGAACACCTCGCCGCTGGTCGGCCGGGGCGGCACCGGCAAGGGCGCCGACGCCAAGGCCGCCGTCAAGGACCGCAAGGTCACCGCCCGGCAGGTCAAGGACCGGCTCGACCGCGAGCTGATCGGCAACGTCTCCCTGCGTGTCCTGGAGACAGGACGCCCGGACGCCTGGGAAGTCCAGGGCCGCGGCGAGCTCGCCCTGGCGATCCTCGTCGAGACCATGCGCCGCGAGGGCTACGAGATGACCGTCGGCAAGCCCCAGGTGGTCACCAAGGAGGTCGACGGCAAGACGTACGAGCCCGTCGAGCGCATGACCATCGACGTGCCCGAGGAGCACATGGGCGCCGTCACGCAGCTCATGGGCATCCGCAAGGGCCGCATGGACAACATGTCCAACCACGGCTCCGGCTGGGTGCGCATGGAGTTCGTCGTCCCGTCCCGCGGCCTCATCGGCTTCCGTACGGAGTTCCTGACGAACACCCGTGGCACGGGCATCGCCCACTCCATCCACGAGGGCCACGAGCCCTGGTTCGGCACGCTCCAGACGCGCAACAACGGCTCGCTGGTGGCCGACCGCTCCGGCACGGTCACGGCGTTCGCGATGACGAACCTCCAGGAGCGCGGCGTGCTCTTCGTGGAGCCCGGCACCGAGGTGTACGAGGGCATGATCGTCGGTGAGAACTCGCGCTCCGACGACATGGACGTGAACATCACCAAGGAGAAGAAGCTCACGAACATGCGGTCGTCGACCGCTGACGTGACCGAGTCCATCGTGCCGCCGCGCAAGCTCTCGCTCGAGCAGTCGCTGGAGTTCTGCCGCGACGACGAGTGCGTCGAGGTGACCCCGGAGGCCGTTCGCATCCGCAAGGTGAACCTGGACGCGCGCGAGCGCGCCCGCGCGGCGTCGCGCGCCAAGCACGGCTGAGCCGCCCGGTTCGGTACCGAGGCCGGTTTCCCCCACACCGGTGGTGTGGGGGAAACCGGCCTCGGCCGTATCCGCGGGGCGGTAGCGTGACGCAGCGGTACAGGCACCCCTCGGGCCGGCCGACGCCCCTCCGGCAACCGATTTTCGTCTCAGAGGTGTCCGCTATGCGGACTGCTCTGACCGTTAGATGGGTAACACGTCCGTTTCGCAACCATCTATCTAGGATCGGTTTGTCCGGATTTTGGAAGTTGTACGGCGCAGGTGTGATTGAACCGAGACCAAAAGGGTGTGGTCGGGCCGTATCTCATGGCTAATAGTTGACCGCGTATAGCTCGGGTCAATGGGTCACGCGCTGTGGGGAGCGCCGACTCACGAGCACACTGGGGTACTCGATCCACGTCGGCAGGGGTGTCGACGCTGCTTCTCGTACCCCCTCTTGTAGTGAACAAGTGGACTCATGAGGAGGAACCCCATGCGTGGTGCCAAGAGCGCCAAGTGGGTCGCGATAGCCGGTGTTGTGGCCCTGACCGCCACTGCCTGTGGCGGTGGCGACGACAAGGAGAACAGCGGCAAGGTCGACCCCAAGGGGATCGTCAGCTACGCCAACGGTGAGCCGCAGAACCTGCTGCAGCCCTCGAACACCATGGAGGCGTACGGCAGCGTCGTCATCGACGCCCTCTTCACCGGGCTTGTTCACTACGACAAGCAGGGCAACATCACCTACGAGAACGCCGAGTCGGTGAAGCCGTCCCAGGGCAACAAGCTCTGGACGGTCAAGCTGAAGCCGGGCTGGAAGTTCCACAACGGTGAGCCCGTCACGGCGAAGTCCTACGTGGACGCCTGGAACTGGGCCGCCGACCCGGCCAACGGCCAGCAGAACAGCGCCTGGTACCGCGACATCGTCGGCTACGACGAGGTCCACCCGGCCAAGGGCAAGGCCAAGAAGAAGGCCATGTCCGGCCTGAAGGTCGTCGACGAGAACACCTTCACCATCACGCTGAAGAACGGCATCCCGTACTACGCGTACAAGCTGGTCTACAAGCCCTTCTTCCCGCTGCCCTCGGCCGCCCTGAAGGACCCGAAGAAGTACGGCGAGGCCCCCGTCGGCAACGGCCCGTACAAGTTCCAGAAGTGGGACCGCAAGAAGCTGATCTCGGTCCGCGCCTGGGACGGCTACAAGGGTGCCGACAAGCCGAAGAACGGCGGCATCGACTTCAAGGCGTACACCAAGGACACCGCGGCCTACGCCGACCTGAAGTCCGACAACGTCGACACGATGCCGATCGTCCCGAACAGCGAGCTCGCGAACTTCAAGCGGGACTTCGGCGACCGCGCCATCGAGATGGACTTCTCGGCGCTCAACACGGTCAACTTCGCCTTCTACAAGCCGCAGTGGAAGGACATCGACGTCAAGGTCCTCCAGGGCCTGTCGATGGCCATCGACCGCGACACCATCGCCAAGACGGTGTTCTACGGCACCCGCGAGTCGGCCACCGGCTGGGTCGCCAAGGGCGTGAAGGGCTACCAGGACGACGCCTGCGGCAAGTTCTGCAAGTACGACCCGAAGGCCGCCAAGGACGCCATCAAGGCCGGCGGCGGTGTCCCTGGCAACAAGATCTCCATCCAGTACAACGCCGACCAGCCCCACAAGGACTGGGTCGTCGCGGTCTGCAACTCCATCACCAAGGCGACCGGTGTGAAGTGCACCGGCGACGCGGTGACGGACTTCGCGGCCGACACGGAGATCCGTGACCAGAAGAAGGTCAAGTCGATGTACCGCTCCGGCTGGGTGCTCGACTACCCGTTCAACGGCAACTTCCTCGCCGACCTCTACGGCACCGGCGTCGACGGCAACAAGGGCGGCTTCTCGGACAAGAAGTTCGACGACCTGACCGCCAGGGCCGACAAGGCGAAGACCATCGACGAGTCCGCCGAGCTGTACCAGCAGGCCGAGAAGGAGCTGGTCAACAGCTTCCCGGGCATCCCGCTCTGGTACAACAAGACGCTCTCCGCCTACTCGAACAACGTCAAGAAGATCGAGTTCGACCAGGCCGGTGACCCGATCCTCCACGAGGTCGAGGTCTTCGAGAAGTAGCAGTCGTCGGAGTCCGCAGCCGCGAAGCGACGCCCGGTGATCCCGGGCGTCGCTTCCGGGCGGCTCCGCAATGGACGGAGGCACCACTATGGGGCGCTACGTCGCGAGGCGACTGCTCCAGATGATCCCGGTGTTCATCGGGACAACCCTGCTGATCTTCCTGATGGTCAACGCCCTTCCGGGCGACCCGGTCAAGGCGCTCTGGGGCGACAAGCCGCCGGACCCGGCGCAGGTCGCGCAGATCAAGCACGACCGCGGCCTCGACCTGCCCCTCTGGGAGCAGTACCTGCACTACATGAAGGGCCTGGTGCAGGGGGACTTCGGCAAGACCATCGCCGGCAACCGGCCCATCCTCGACGAGATCACCCAGGCGTTCCCGGTGTCCATGCGGCTCGCCGCCATGGCCTGGACGTTCGAACTCGTCGTCGGCATCACCCTGGGCGTGATCGCCGGTGTGCGGCGGGGCCGGATCATCGACACCACCGTGACGTTCTTCACGCTCCTCGTGATTTCCGTCCCGATCTTCGTGTTCGGCCTGGGCTTCCAGCTCATCTTCGGCAACGAACTCGGCTGGGTGAAGCCCACGGTGCAGGACTCGGAGGACTTCCAGCAGCTCATGCTGCCGGCGCTCGTCCTGGGCCTGGTCGGTCTCGCCTACGTGGCACGCCTGACCCGTACCTCCATCAAGGAGAACCGGTCGGCGGACTACATGCGCACCGCGGTCGCCAAGGGCCTGCCGCGCCGGCGCATCGTCACCCGCCACCTGCTGCGCAACTCCCTGATCCCCGTGGTCACCTACCTCGGCACGGACATCGGCGCCCTCATGGGCGGCGCGGTCATCACCGAGGGCATCTTCAACGTGACGGGCGTGGGCAACCTGCTCTTCCAGGGCATCGCCCGGCGTGAGGGCGCGATCATCGTCGGTGTCGTCACCGTCCTCGTCATCGTGTACCTCCTCGCCAGCCTGCTCGTCGACCTGCTCTACGCGGTCCTGGACCCGAGGATCCGTTATGCCTGACGTCACCAAGACCACGCCCGCCGAGGCGGCGGCCGAGACGCCGGTCGTCACCATGAAGCCGGCCGAGGGCCGCGAGGCGGGCGGCGCCCGCAGCCTGTGGAGCGACGCCTGGCGCGACCTGCGCCGCCGTCCGCTGTTCGTGATCTCCGCCCTGCTGATCCTGCTCGTTCTGCTGGTGTCGGCCTTCCCGGGCCTGTTCACCAGCACCGACCCCGGCAGCGGCGACCTGCAGAAGCACTTCCTCGGCTCGCCCAACCTCGGCCACTTCTTCCAGGAGGACTGGTTCGGCTACGACCGCCAGGGCCGCAGCATCTACGCCCGCGTGGTGTACGGCGCGCGCAACTCCGTGATGGTGGGCGTCGGCGTGACCCTCCTCGTCACCTTCTTCGGCGGCCTGGTCGGCATGCTCGCGGGCTACTTCGGCGGCTTCTGGGACAGCCTGCTGTCCCGGATCACCGACGTGTTCTTCGGCATCCCGTTCCTGCTCGGCGCGATGGTCGTGCTCAACGCCTTCACCGACCGCAACGTGTGGGTGATCACCGGCGCCCTGGCCTTCCTCGGCTGGACGCAGATCGCCCGCGTCATGCGCGGCGCGGTCATCACGACCAAGCACGCGGACTACGTGATGGCGGCGAAGGCGCTCGGCGCGGGCACCAAGCGGATCCTGTTCCGGCACGTCCTGCCGAACGCCGTCGCGCCGGTCATCGTCGTGGCGACCATCGCGCTCGGCACGTACATCGTCGCCGAGTCGACCCTGTCGTACCTGGGCCTCGGCTTCGGCAGCGACGCGGTCTCGTGGGGCGCCGACATCTCCGACGCGACGCAGGACATCCGCAACAACCCGCACACGCTGATCTTCCCCGCCGGGATGCTCAGCATCACCGTCCTGGCGTTCATCATGCTCGGCGACGCGGTACGCGAAGCCCTCGACCCCAAGCTGCGCTGAGGGAGGCGTACGTGACGATCACAGAGAAGACCGCGGACGTCCCCGCCCCCCGCTCGGGCGAGGAGAAGAGCGGCAGGCTGCTCGACGTGAAGGACCTGCACGTCGAGTTCCACACCCGCGACGGTGTGGTCAAGGCCGTCAACGGCGTCAACTACAGCGTGGACGCGGGCGAGACGCTCGCCGTGCTCGGCGAGTCCGGCTCCGGCAAGTCCGTGACGGCGCAGGCCATCATGGGCATCCTCGACATGCCGCCCGGGAAGATCCCGCAGGGCGAGATCCTCTTCCGCGGCCAGGACATGCTGAAGATGTCGGGCGAGGAGCGCCGGCAGATCCGCGGCCGCAAGATCGCGATGATCTTCCAGGACGCGCTCAGCTCCCTCAACCCGGTGCTCAGCGTGGGCTACCAGCTCGGCGAGATGTTCCGGGTGCACGAGGGCCTGGGCCGCAAGGAGGCCAAGGCCAAGGCGATCGAGCTCATGGACCGGGTGAAGATCCCCGCGGCCAAGGAGCGCGTGAGCGACTACCCGCACCAGTTCTCGGGCGGTATGCGCCAGCGCATCATGATCGCCATGGCGCTCGCCCTGGAGCCGGACCTGATCATCGCCGACGAGCCCACCACGGCGCTCGACGTGACGGTCCAGGCCCAGGTCATGGACCTGCTCGCGGAGCTCCAGCGCGAGTACAACATGGGCCTGATCCTGATCACCCACGACCTCGGCGTGGTCGCGGACGTGGCGGACAAGATCGCGGTGATGTACGCGGGCCGGATCGTGGAGACGGCCCCCGTCCACGAGCTGTACAAGCGCCCCGCGCACCCGTACACGCGGGGTCTGCTCGACTCGATCCCGCGGCTCGACCAGAAGGGCTCCGAGCTCTACGCGATCAAGGGCCTGCCGCCCAACCTGCTCAAGATCCCTTCGGGGTGCGCGTTCAACCCGCGCTGCCCGAAGGCGCAGGACATCTGCCGCACCGAGGTCCCGCCGCTCGTCCAGGTGACGGAGCGCGACGGCGCGGAGCTCGCGGGCCGCGGCAGCGCGTGCCACTTCTGGAAGGAGACGATCCATGGCTGACCTGAAGAAGGACGCCGAGGCGCCTGAGCCGGCGGATGTCACGCCGAACGTCTCCGAGGTGGAAACGGTCGACGCGGAGACGCCCGAGGAGGCGGTGGCCGCGATCGAGGCCCCCGTCGAGCGCGGCGAGCCGATCCTCCAGGTGCGCAACCTGGTGAAGCACTTCCCGCTCACGCAGGGCGTCATCGTCAAGCGCCAGGTCGGCGCGGTG
The DNA here is from genome assembly GCF_030010595.1 of Streptomyces sp. CC224B. NCBI lineage: Bacteria > Bacillati > Actinomycetota > Actinomycetes > Kitasatosporales > Streptomycetaceae > Streptomyces > Streptomyces sp. CC224B. Next base: position 15,703 of record NZ_JASCXL010000070.1, read on the forward strand.
AAGGCGGTCGACGGGATCTCCTTCGACCTCTACCAGGGCGAGACGCTCGGCATCGTGGGCGAGTCGGGCTGCGGCAAGTCGACGGTGGCCAAGCTGCTCATGACCCTGGAGCAGGCGACGGCCGGCGAGGTCTTCTACAAGGGCCAGGACATCACCAAGCTGTCCGGGCGCGCGCTGAAGGCGGTCCGCCGGAACATCCAGATGGTGTTCCAGGACCCCTACACCTCGCTCAACCCGCGTATGACGGTGGGCGACATCATCGGGGAGCCCTTCGAGATCCACCCCGAGGTGGCCCCGAAGGGCGACCGGCGCCGCAAGGTCCAGGAGCTCCTGGACGTGGTGGGCCTCAACCCCGAGTACATCAACCGCTACCCGCACCAGTTCTCGGGCGGTCAGCGCCAGCGCATCGGCATCGCCCGCGGCCTGGCCCTCAACCCCGAGATCATCATCTGCGACGAGCCGGTCTCGGCCTTGGACGTGTCCGTCCAGGCCCAGGTCATCAACCTGATGGAGAAGCTCCAGGACGAGTTCAACCTGTCCTACCTCTTCATCGCGCACGACCTGTCGATCGTCCGGCACATCTCGGACCGCGTGGGCGTGATGTACCTCGGCAAGATGGCCGAGATCGGCACGGACGAGCAGATCTACGACCACCCGACGCACCCGTACACGCAGGCGCTGCTGTCCGCGGTCCCCGTCCCGGACCCGGAGGCCCGCGAGGGCCGCGAGCGGATCATCCTCACCGGCGACGTCCCGTCCCCGGCGAACCCGCCGTCCGGCTGCCGCTTCCGCACCCGCTGCTGGAAGGCGCAGGACAAGTGCGCGCAGGAGGTCCCGCTGCTTGCGATCCCCGAGCGGTTCGCGGGCGAGGACACCCCGGCGGCCCACGAGTCGGCGTGCCACTTCGCCGAGGAGAAGGACGTCGTGCACGCGGCGTGACGCGCGCCGGGACACCGGTACGTCATCGGGGGCGCCCCGAGCCGTCGGTCGGCTCGGGGCGCCCCCGTTCCGCGTACCCGGCGTACGGCGCCGCGCCAGGGCCGCCTCAGACGGGCTCGGCCTCCACCAGGGCCGGGAAGCCGGGGGTGTCGATCACCCGGGTCAGGCGGAAGCCGCCGCGCTCGAAGAGCGACGCGAACTCGTCCCTGGTCCGCTCCCTGCCCTTGAGCACCGCCAGCATGGCGACGTCGAGGGTCTTGCTCAGGTCCGGGGCGTCGCCCTCGGGCATGACGGTGTCCACGGCGACGAGGCGGCCGTCCGGCGGGACGACGGCGCGCACGGCGCGCAGGATGCGCAGGCACTCCTCGTCGTCCCAGTCGTGGAGGATGTGCTTCAGGAAGTAGCGGTCGCCGCCGGCCGGCACGGCGGTGAAGAAGTCGCCGCTCTCCACCCGCCACCGGCCCGCCAGCTCCTCGCTGTCCAGCCGGTGCCCGGCCACGGTCCGCTCCTGGTCGAAGAGGACCCCGGTCAGCCCCGGGTGGCGCCGCAGCACGGCCGCGAGCAGGCTGCCCTGCCCGCCGCCCACGTCCACGACGGTGCCGCTGTCGGGGAACGGGTACGTGGCCGCGATGACGTCGTCGAGCGGCCCCGACAGGGACGCCATGCCGTTGTCGAACCGGGCCTGCGCGTCCGGATGCGCCGCCAGGTAGTCGAAGAACGGCGCGCCGTGCACCTCGTCGAAGGCCGGGCGGCCCGTCCGCACGGCCTCGTCCAGCCGCGCGCACGCGCGCACCATCATGTCGCTGGTGCCGAACAGGACCATGTCGCGCAGGGAGCCGGGCGCGTCCTGGAGCAGCGCCGCGGTCGCGGTGAGCGTGTAGACGCCGGGCTCGGTCTCGCGGAAGATGCCCCGGCTCGCGAGCAGCCGCAGCACCCGGCGCAGCGGGTCGGCCCGGACGCCCGCGCGCCGGGCCAGCTCGTCGACGGCCAGCGGGCCCCGCGTGAGGTGGTCCGGGATCCGGTGCACCGCGGCGGTGCGCAGCGCGGACGCGTACAGCGTCCCGAAGTGGAGGTCGAGGACGACGAGGGCGTCCTCGGGGGTGGGGTGGGGATCGGCGGTGTGCTCCGCGGCGGGGTCGTCCGTAGCGCTCAACGTGCGTCTCCCGTTCCTGTCCCGGCACCGACACGCATCTGCCCCGCCAGCGTGGCAGCACCCCCCACCCCTGTCACGCCCCGCCCCTCCCACCCCGACGAAGACCGGCCACCCCCGCTCACACCGGCCGGGACCGCGCGGCGCCCCCGCCAGGGGAGGCCTCCCTCGTACGGCCGGGCTCGATGTGCCGCTTGTCCCCTGTGGCGCGATATTGGGCGGTATCACGCGCACCAGGCGCGCCGAGCAGGTGAGGAGGCACCCCATGCGTGGAGCCACGCACGCCAGGTGGGCCGTGGGCGCGGTGGCTGTCGCTGTCGCGGCAGCGGGCTGCGGCGGGGGGAGCGGCGGCGGTGACGGCTCCGGGGTGGTGCGGTCCTCCTGGGGGGACCCGCAGAATCCGCTGGAGCCGGCCAACACCAACGAGGTGCAGGGCGGCAAGGTCCTCGACATGATCTTCCGGGGGCTGAAGCGGTACGACCCGAAGACCGGCGAGGCCAAGGACATGCTCGCGGAGTCGATCGAGTCGAAGGACTCGCGGAACTTCTCCGTGAAGATCAAGGACGGGTGGACGTTCGGCAACGGCGAGCCCGTCACCGCGAAGTCGTTCGTGGACGCGTGGAACTACGGGGCGCACCTCAGGAACAACCAGAAGAACGCCTACTTCTTCGCCTACATCGAGGGCTACGACAAGGTCCACCCGGAGCAGGGCGACGCCACCGCCGACACCCTGTCGGGGCTGAAGGTCGTCGACGCGCGGACCTTCACCGTCAGGCTCACGCAGAAGTTCTCCACCTGGCCCGAGACCCTCGGCTACCCGGCCTTCGCGCCGCTGCCCAAGGCCTTCTTCGACGACCGCGCGGGCTGGCTGGCCAAGCCCGTCGGCAACGGCCCGTACGCCGTGCGGTCGTACCGCAAGGGCTCCACGATGGAGCTGCGGAAGTGGGACGGGTACAAGGGGGAGGACAAGGCGCAGAACGGCGGCGTGGACCTGAACGTCTACACGGACAACAACACCGCCTACACCGACCTCATGGCCGGCAACCTCGACCTCGTCGACGACGTGCCCGCCGCCCAGCTCAAGAACGTCGAGAGCGACCTCGGCGACCGCTACATCAACACCCCCGCCGGCATCATCCAGACGCTCGCCTTCCCCTTCTACGACCGCGCGTGGACCAGGCCGGGCGCCGAGAAGGTCCGCCGGGGCCTCGCCATGGCCATCGACCGGGAGCAGATCACCAACACGATCTTCCGGAAGACGCGGACGCCCGCCAAGGACTGGACCTCGCCCGTGCTCGGCGAGGACGGCGGCTACAGCGACAGCGTCTGCGGCGACGCCTGCGGCTACGACCCGCAGCAGGCCAGGAAGCTCGTCCGGGAGGGCGGCGGCATCCCCGGGGGCACCCTGAAGATCTCGTACAACGCCGACACCGGCTCCCACAAGGAGTGGGTGGACGCCGTCTGCAACTCCATCAACCGGGCCCTCGGCAACGACCGGTCCTGCACCGGCAACCCCATCGGCACCTTCGCCGACTTCCGCAGCCGGGCCTCCCAGCAGAAGCTGGACGGCCCCTGGCGCGCGGGCTGGCAGATGGACTACCCGCTGATCCAGAACTTCCTGGAGCCGAACTACTTCACCGACGCCCCGTCCAACGACGGCAAGTACTCCGACGAGCGGTTCGACAGGCTCGTCAACGAGGCCAACGGCGAGACGGACACCGCGAAGGCCGTCCGGAAGTTCCAGGACGCCGAGAAGATCCTCGCCGAGGACATGCCCGCCATCCCGCTCTGGTACCAGAACGGCAGCGCCGGCTACTCGGACCGGGTCTCGGACGTCGCGCTCAACCAGTTCAGCGTGCCCGTCTACGAGCAGATCAAGGTCAACTGAGCCACGCGGGGCGGCCCCCGGCCCGGACGAGCGCCCGGGCGGCCGCTTCCCTACCCTCCGGAGCCAGCCCATGGGGCGTTATGTGATCCGGCGTCTGCTGCAGATGATCCCGGTCTTCTTCGGCGCCACGCTGCTGATCTTCCTGATGGTGCACGTGATGGGCGACCCCGTCGCGGGCCTGTGCGGCGACCGCAGGTGCGACCCCGCGACGGCTGCCCGCCTGAAGCGGGAGTTCGGCCTCGACAAGCCCGTGTGGCAGCAGTACGCGACGTACATGGGGAACGTCTTCACCGGCGACTTCGGGACGGCGTTCAACGGGCAGAAGGTCACCGAGCTGATGGCGAGCGCGTTCCCCGTCACCATCCGGCTCACGCTCGTCGCCGTCGCCTTCGAGATCGTCATCGGGATCACCCTCGGCGTGCTGACGGGCCTGCGCCGCGGCAGGCCCGTCGACACGACGGTGCTGCTGCTCACCCTCGTCGTCATCTCCGTCCCGACGTTCGTCACCGGCCTGCTGCTCCAACTGCTGCTCGGCGTCGAGTGGAACGTCATCAAGCCCTCCGTCTCCCCGCGGGCCACCGTGGACGAGCTGATCGTGCCCGGGCTCGTGCTCGCCTCCGTCTCCCTCGCCTACGTCACCCGGCTCACCCGCACCTCCATCGCCGAGAACCGCCGCGCCGACTACGTCCGCACCGCCGTCGCCAAGGGCCTGCCCCGGCGCCGCGTGATCACCCGGCACCTGCTGCGCAACTCCCTCATCCCCGTCGTCACCTTCATCGGCACCGACGTGGGCGCGCTCATGGGCGGGGCGATCGTCACCGAGCGGATCTTCAACATCCACGGCGTCGGCTACCAGCTCTACCAGGGCATCCTGCGCCAGAGCACCCAGACCGTCGTCGGCTTCGTGACCGTGCTCGTCCTGGTCTTCCTGGCCGCCAATCTCGTCGTCGACCTCCTGTACGCCGTACTCGACCCGAGGATCCGCTATGCCTGACCCGCACGAGCAGGACGGGGCCGTCGCCGGGACCGGCGCGGGCGGGGCGATGGACCTCGCCGCCGACGAGGCGGCCGCGGTCACCGCCGGCGGCCCCGCCGGCCCGGACGGCTCCGCCGCGCCCGCCCGCAGCCTGTGGTCCGACGCCTGGCACGACCTGCGCCGCAACCCGGTCTTCATCGTCTCGGCGCTGATCATCCTCTTCCTGGTCGTCATCTCCCTGTGGCCCTCCGCGATCGCCACCGGCGACCCGCACGACTGCGACCTCGCCCGCGCCCAGGACGGCTCCTCGCCCGGCCACCCCTTCGGCTTCGACGGCCAGGGCTGCGACGTCTACACCCGCACCGTGTACGGCGCCCGCGCCTCCGTCACCGTCGGGGTCTGCGCCACCCTCGGCGTCGGCGTCCTCGGCAGCGTCCTCGGCGGGCTCGCCGGGTTCTTCGGCGGCGCCTGGGACGCGATCCTGTCCCGGGTCACGGACGTCTTCTTCGCCATCCCGGTCGTCCTCGGCGGCCTGGTGCTCCTGTCCGTCGTCACGTCCGACACCGTCTGGCCCGTCATCGGCTTCATGGTGCTGCTCGGCTGGCCGCAGATCTCCCGGATCGCCCGCGGCTCGGTCATCACGGCCAAGCAGAACGACTACGTCCAGGCGGCCCGCGCGCTCGGCGCGTCCTCCCCGCGGATCCTGCTGCGCCACATCGCGCCCAACGCCGTCGCGCCCGTCATCGTCGTCGCCACCATCGCGCTCGGCACGTACATCGCCCTGGAGGCCACGCTGTCCTACCTCGGCGTCGGGCTGAAGCCGCCCACCGTGAGCTGGGGCATCGACCTGTCCGCCGCGTCCCCGTACATCCGCAACGCCCCGCACATGCTGCTGTGGCCCGCGGGGGCCCTCGCGGTCACCGTGCTCGCGTTCATCATGCTCGGCGACGCGGTGCGCGACGCCCTCGACCCCAAGCTGAGGTAGGCGCCATGGCAACCCCGCTGTCCCCGGCATCCCCGGCCCCGGCGCCCGCCCCGGCGGCCCCGCTGCTCGACGTGCGCGACCTGCACGTGGAGTTCCGCACCCGGGACGGCGTCGCCCGGGCCGTCAACGGCGTCGACTACAGCGTCACGGCGGGCGAGACGCTCGCCGTGCTCGGCGAGTCGGGCTCCGGCAAGTCGGTCACCGCCCAGGCGATCATGGGCATCCTGGAGACGCCGCCGGGCCGCGTCACCCGCGGCGAGATCCTCTTCCAGGGCCGGGACCTGCTGAAGCTCAAGGAGGAGGAGCGGCGCAAGGTCCGCGGCGCGGGCCTCGCCATGATCTTCCAGGACGCGCTCAGCTCGCTGAACCCGGTGCTCAGCGTCGGCGACCAGCTCGGCGAGATGTTCGTCGTGCACCGGGGCATGTCGCGCAAGGACGCCCGCGCCCGGGCCGTGGAGCTGATGGACCGGGTCCGCATCCCCGCCGCCCGGGAGCGCGCCGGGCAGTACCCGCACCAGTTCAGCGGCGGGATGCGCCAGCGCATCATGATCGCGATGGCGATGGCGCTGGAACCGGCGCTGATCATCGCGGACGAGCCGACGACCGCGCTCGACGTCACCGTCCAGGCCCAGGTCATGGAGCTGCTCGCCGAACTGCAGCGGGAACTGCGGATGGGCCTGATCCTCATCACCCACGACCTCGGCGTCGTCGCGGACGTCGCCGACACCATCGCCGTCATGTACGCGGGCCGCATCGTGGAGAAGGCCCCCGTCCACGAGCTGTACCGGGCCCCCGCCCACCCCTACACCCGCGGCCTCCTCGCCTCCATCCCGCGGCTCGACCAGAGGGGCAAGGACCTGTACGCCATCAAGGGCCTGCCGCCCAGCCTCCTGCGCGTCCCGCCCGGCTGCGCCTTCCACCCGCGCTGCCCGATGGCCCGCGACGTGTGCCGCACGGAGGTGCCGCCGCTCGACCGCGTCACGTACGAGGGGCTCGCGGGGGAGCGGCGCAGCGCCTGCCACTTCTGGAAGGAGTGCCTCCGTGGCTGAGCCCATCCTGGAGGTGCGGGGCCTCGTCAAGCACTACCCGCTCACGCGGGGCGTCGTGCTGAAGAAGCAGGTCGGTGCCGTCAGGGCCGTCGACGGCGTGGACTTCGACCTCGGCCGCGGCGAGACCCTCGGCATCGTCGGGGAGTCCGGCTGCGGCAAGTCCACCGTCGCCAAGCTCCTGGTGAACCTGGAGCGGCCCACGGCGGGCGTGATCCGCTTCAAGGGCGAGGACGTCACGAAGCTGTCCGGCCGCGCCCTGCGGGCGGTCCGCCGCAACATCCAGATGGTCTTCCAGGACCCGTACACGTCCCTCAACCCCCGGATGACCGTCGGCGACATCGTCGGCGAGCCCTACGAGATCCACCCCGAGGTCGCGCCGAAGGGCTCCCGGCGCCAGAAGGTCCAGGAGCTCCTCGACGTGGTCGGCCTGAACCCCGAGTACGTCAACCGCTACCCGCACCAGTTCTCCGGCGGGCAGCGGCAGCGCATCGGCATCGCCCGCGGGCTCGCGCTGCGGCCGGAGGTCATCGTCGCCGACGAACCCGTCTCGGCCCTCGACGTCTCCGTCCAGGCGCAGGTCGTGAACCTCCTGGAGCGGCTGCAGAGCGAGTTCGACCTGTCGTACGTGTTCATCGCCCACGACCTGTCGATCGTGCGGCACATCTCCGACCGGGTCGGGGTCATGTACCTCGGCCGGATCGTCGAGACCGGCACGGAGGAGGAGATCTACGAGCACCCCACGCACCCCTACACCCAGGCCCTGCTCTCCGCCGTGCCCGTGCCGGACCCCGGGGCGCGGGAGCGCCGGGAGCGCATCGTCCTCAGCGGGGACGTGCCCTCTCCGGCGAACCCGCCCTCGGGGTGCCGGTTCCGTACGCGGTGCTGGAAGGCTCGGGAGCGGTGTGCGCTGGAGGTGCCCGCGCTGGCCGTTCCGGCGGAGTTCCGGCTGATGTCGGGGCCGGTGGCGCATGACTCGGCCTGCCACTTCGCCGAGGAGCGACACGTGGTGCCTTGACCCGCGCGGGTCAAGGCACCGGCTGCACCGGGGGCCGGGCGTCCCCGGGCCCCACCCGTCTCGTCTGGGGCTCCGCCCCTTTCCCCCGTATCGGCGCTCCGCGCCTCGTCCTCAATCGCCGGACGGGCTGATACCTCTCTTCTCGCCGTCGTCGGGTGCCCGCCAGCCGACGACGGCGCGCGGCGGACGCTTCCAGCCCGTCCGGCGTTTGAGGACGAGGCCGCAAGGCCGATGGAAGGGCGGGTGGGTGGGGAACGCACCGATAGGTGACGACGGCGGGACGTGGGACGCATCCAGCCCGTCCGGCGATTGAGGACGAGGCCGGAGGCCGATTGAGGGTGGGTGGGGGGCGGGGTTACAGGTTCAGGGCGCGGTTGAGGAAGTCGACCTGGAGCAGGAGGAGGTTTTCCGCCACCTGTTCCTGAGGGGTCATGTGGGTGACGCCGGAGAGGGGCAGCACCTCGTGCGGGCGGCCCGCCGCGAGGAGGGCGGAGGACAGGCGCAGGGAGTGCGCGACGACCACGTTGTCGTCGGCGAGGCCGTGGATGACGAGCATCGGCCGGTGCGGCTCGGCCGGGTCGACGAGCCCGTCGTCGGCGACGAGGGAGCTGGTGCGGTAGGCCTCGGGCGCGGTGCGCGGGTCGCCCAGGTACCGCTCCTGGTAGTGGGTGTCGTACAGCCGCAGGTCCGTCACCGGCGCCCCGACCACCGCCGCGTGGAACACGTCGGGGCGGCGCAGCACCGCCATCGCCGAGAGGTAGCCGCCGAACGACCAGCCGCGGATGGCCACGCGGTCCAGGTCGAGCGGGAAGCGCTCGGCGAGGGCGCCCAGCGCCTCCACCTGGTCGTCGAGGGTCCGCGTCAGATCGCCCTTGATCGCCTTCTCCCAGGCGGGGGAGCGGCCCGGCGTGCCGCGCCCGTCGGCGACGACGACCGCGAAGCCCTGGTCGGCGAACCACTGGGAGGTGAGGAAGGCGTTCCGCGAGGCGAGGACGCGCTGGGCGTGCGGGCCGCCGTACGGGTCGAGGAGGACGGGGAGGCGAACCCCGGAGGCCGGGTCGTACCCGGTGGGAAGCAGCACGGCGCACGGGATGCGCCGTGCGCCCCCTTCGGTGAGCGTCACGCGCGGGGTGAGCCCCGGCTGCTCGGCGTGGGAGGCGACGGTCGCCGTCTGCTTGCCGTCGCGCAGGACCCGGACACGGGAACCGGCGCGGTCGAGCGTGGCCGAAACCAGCACCGTCACCTCACCGGCCCGCACCGCCGAGTGCACCCCAGGCTCCTGCGACACCCGTTCCACGCCGAGCTCGTTGACGCGGTAGACGTGCACCTCGCCCAGCGCCGGGTCGGCGGCCTCCGCGCCCGCGGACGCCGAGATCAGGACCGAGTCGTCGGTCACGTCGAGCACGGCCCGGACGTGCAGGTGCGGCCCCGTGAGCGGGCGTTCGCCGACCGCGAGGACCCGCGCGCCGCCCTCGTCCGCGATCCGCACGAGCTGTCCGCTGGGCGACCAGCACGGCACACCGGGGAACAGTTCCAGCCAGTCCTCGTCCTCGTCGGCGTGCACCATCCGGGTCGTGCCGGCGTCCGGGTCCACGGCCAGGTACAGCGCGCCGCGCTGGTCCCGGGACTGCACGAGCAGCAGCGGCGCCCCGCTCGCCGTCCAGTGCACACGGGCCAGGTACGGGTAGCGCTCGCGGTCCCAGACGACCTCGGTGCGCGTCCCGTCCAGGCCGAGGACGAAGAGCCGCACCTCCGCGTTGGGCGTGCCCGCCGCCGGGTACGCGACCTGCTCCGGCTCCCGCTCCGGGTGCGCGGGGTCGGCGATCCACCAGCGCCGCACGGGCGCGTCGTCGACCCGCGCCACCAGCAGGCGGTCGGACTCCGGCGACCACCAGAAGCCCCGGGAGCGGGACATCTCCTCGGCCGCGATGAACTCCGCGAGCCCGTACGTCACGGTCCCCGCCTCGGGCTCGGCCAGGGCCCGGTCGCCCTCGCCCTCGGCCCCCACGACGCGCAGCGCGCCCCCGGAGACGTACGCGATGTGGCGGCCGTCCGGCGACGGGCGCGGGTCGATCACCGGCGCGGGCACCGGCAGCTCACGGGCCGTGCCCGCGCGCAGCTCCGCGGCGAACAGCCGGCCCGAGAGCGCGAAGGCCGCCAGCTCCACCGCCGCGTCGGTGGCGTAGCCGACGACCCCGGCGCCGCCCTCGCGGCTGCGCTCGCGCCGGGCCCGCTCGGCGGCGGAGAGCCGCTCCTCGCCCTCGCCCAGCAGCGCCCGCGGGTCGGCGGCGACGCGCTCCACGGCTGTCCCGTCCGCCGGGATGTCGAGGACCCACAACTGGTGCGTACGGTCCGTACCGGACGCGGAGCGGACGAAGACGACACGGGAGCCGTCGGGCGCGACGGTGAACGCGCGCGGCGTGCCCAGGGTGAAGCGCTGCGTACGGGCGTGGAGGCGGGGGAAGGACGGCCGCCGCGCCGCGCCGTCCGAGGGGTCCGCGGGGGCCGGCTGCTCGCCGTTGCCGGTGATTTCGGTGGTCATCCTTTGAGCCTAGGCGGGATGCGCCCCCTGTGTTTCGGTGCTTCGACTCATGCCATTCCACGGATAGTTATGATCCGTAGCGCGTGGTGGGTATGACCTTGGCGGCACGGGTGGGTAGGACACCGCCGGCAAGGCATGGGGTGCGGCTCGGAAGTGGGAGGTGAACCGGCGTGGTGCTCTCGGTCTCGGTGGTGCTGCTGCTGGCCATCATCGTGGTCATGCTGGTGCGGAAGCAGGGGCTCAAGACGATCCACGCGATCGTCTGCGTCCTGCTCGGGTTCTACCTGGCCGGCTCGTCGATGGCTCCGACCATCGACGAGTTGTCGACGAACCTGGCGGGAGTCATCGAGGACATCAGGTTCTAGGCGCCCCGCTGCCCGCCCCCGTGCCACCGGCCCCGGCCGGCGCCACGGGGGCGGGCGCGCGGTACGCGCGCGGAGCGGGTGCGCCGGGCTCGTAGGCTGTTCCCATGACGGAACCGCCCGCCCGGCGCCTGCTGCTCGTGCACGCGCACCCCGACGACGAGTCGATCAACAACGGCGCCACCATGGCCGCGTACGCGGCCGACGGCGCCGCCGTCACGCTGGTGACCTGCACGCTCGGCGAGGAGGGCGAGGTCATCCCGGCGGAGCTCGCGCACCTCGCCGCCGACCGCGAGGACGCGCTCGGCGCGCACCGCATCGGCGAACTGGCCGCCGCCATGAAGGAGCTGGGCGTCGCCGACCACCGCTTCCTGGGCGGCACCGGGCGCTACCGCGACTCCGGGATGATGGGCGCCGAGCAGAACCACCGGCCCGGCGCCTTCTGGGCCGCCGACGTGGACGGCGCCGCCGCGCACCTCGTCGAGGTGATCCGCGAGGTGCGCCCGCAGGTGCTCGTCACCTACGACCCCGACGGCGGCTACGGCCACCCCGACCACATCCAGGCCCACCGCGTCGCCATGCGCGCCGTCGACCTCGCCGGCGAAGCCGCCTTCCGCGCCGACCTGGGCGAGCCGCACGCGGTCGCCAAGGTCTACTGGAACCGCGTGCCGCGCTCGGTCGCCGAGGAGCGCTTCCGCGACCTCGCCGGCGCCCTGCCCGGCTCGCCGTGGACGGCGACCGCGACCGTGGCCGACGTACCGGGCGTCGTCGACGACGCGCGCGTCACCACGGAGATCGACGGGCGCGCCCGCGCGGGCGCCAAGGCCGCGGCCATGCGGGCCCACGCCACCCAGATCGAGGTGCGCGAGCCGCTGTTCGCGCTGTCCAACGGGCTGGCCCAGCCGATCCTCGACGTCGAGTACTACGAGCTGGTGCGCGGCGCGTCGGGCGCCGCGCCCGGAGCGCGCGAGACCGACCTGTTCGCGGGCCTCGGCCTGGAAGGGACGCACCAGTGAGCACGCGATCCAGAGCCTCGTCGTCCGCGGAGTCCCCCGAGCCCGCGAAGGCCGCGAAGGCCGAGAAGTCCGCGGGGTCTTCGAAGTCTGCGGGGTCCCCGAAGGCTGCGAAGTCGCCGAAGGCCGCCGCGTCGGCCACGTCCGCGAAGGCCGCGACGTCCGCGTCGCCCGCCGCCTCGGCGAAGGGGGCCGGTTCCGCCAAGGCCGCCGCCGGCGCCGCCGTGCCCGGGGGCTGGCTCGCGCAGCCGTTCCGCCCCGGCCGCCTGGTGGCGTACGTCGGGCTGTTCCTGGTCGGCGCGGTCGTCGGCGTCGCGGGCGCCCTCGTCCAGGGCGGCTGGTTCCCGGGCGGCCTGCTGCTCGCCCTGGCCGGGGCGGCCGGTGCCTTCCACGGCGGTTCCAGAGCCACCGGCAACCGGGCCGGGGCCGTCGCGCCCGCCGCCGGATGGCTCGTCGCCGTCATGCTGCTGACGGCGACCCGCCCGGAGGGCGACTTCGTGTTCGGGGCCGGACTCGGCTCGTACGCCTACCTGCTCGGTGGTATGGGCGTGGCTGTGATGTGTGCCACGCTCTGGCAGCAGTCGCAACCAGGTGGGTACAACGCCCGACTTGGCAAGTGACGTACCACTTGGGCCCGTGTCCCGCCGGGGTTTGACACCGGTCAGGGGATACCCGCCGACGGCGGCCAGTATGGTGGTGCGCGCCGCCGAGCCGCCCGAGTGGTCGAGACGGGCGGCGGAGCCAACCAGGAGAACCTGCCTTGAGTCGTGAAACTGACAGTTCGTCCTCCGGTCCTCACGGGCGCGCGGGAGCCGCGTACCCGTCGGGGACGCCGCCGTACGGTTCGCCCGCGCAGGGCGCCGGTCCCGGCGGAGCGGACGGCGCCGGGCTCGGGTCCGGCGACCGACGGCCCGACGAACCGAAGACCGAGACCACGCTGACCACCCGTATCCGGATCAACATCCCCGGATCGCGGCCCATCCCGCCCGTCGTGATGCGCACGCCGGTCGGGGACGGCGACGGGGACAGAGGCACGGAACCGCAGGGGCAGGACGACACGGGGGCCGGTACGGGCGGCCTCCTGGGCAAGGCCTCGCCCCTGCCCACGCGCACGCCCTCGGCCCCGGCCCCCGGCGCCCCGACGGCCGGTGGGTCCGCGCCCGCCGACGGGCCGCGCGCGGCGGCGAACGGCGCCCAGGGCCCGGCCTCCGGCGACGACGGCAAGGAGCCGGCGAGCGACTGGTTCGCGCCGCGCAGGAGCCCGGCCAAGGGCCCGTCCACTCCTTCCGCCCCGGCTCCCTCTTCGGGCACCGGTTCGGGCGACTCCGGTTCGGGCGCCTTCGACGTGTCCGCCGCCGTGGCCTCCGGGCCGCTCGGCTCCGGCGACGAGCCGCGCCACGACGACCTGCCGTACTACGGCCAGGGCGGCGACCAGCCCGCCGGGCCCACCGGCGGTCCGGTGACCGGCGACGGGCCGATGATGACGCCCGCACCGCAGGACGGGCCCGGCCCGTTCGCGGGTGGCCCCGGCGGTCCCGGCGGCGCGGGCGCCCCCGGCGGATTCGGTGGCCCGGGCGGCCCGGGTGGCCCCGGTGATCCGGCGGGTCCCGGCGGTCCCGGTGGCCCCGGGCGTCTCAGCGACGACACCGCCATCCTCACGCCGCAGAACCGCCCCGGCCCCGGCGGCACCCGCCCGCCCGCCCCCGGCGGTCCCGGCGGCCCCGGTGCCAACGTCTCGGGTGACACCCTGACCAGCGGCATCCCGGTCGTGCCGCCCGCGCAGAACACCCCGTTCGCGCCGGGTGCCTCCCGGGACGAGCCGGCGGCGCCCAAGCCGCCCGAGCCCGCGAAGCCGGCCGCCAAGCCGGCCCCGGCGCCCAAGAAGAAGGGCCGCAACAAGCTGGTCCTGCTCGCCGGCGTGGCCGTGGTCCTCGGCTGCGGCGCGTACGGCGCGGGCCTGCTGATGAACCACGCCGACGTACCGAAGGGCACCACCGTCCTCGGCGTCGACATCGGCGGCGGCACCCGCGACGAGGCCGTCAAGAAGCTCGACGCGGCGCTCGGCGAGCGCGTCAACAAGCCGCTCAAGCTCACGGTCGGCGGTGACACGGTCACCCTCAAGCCGGACCAGGCGGGCCTCACCCTGGACAGCCAGGCCACGGTCCGCGCCGCCGCGGGCAGCGACTACAACCCCGTGTCGGTGATCGGCGGCCTGTTCGGCGGCGAACGCGTCGTCGAGCCGGAGATGCCCGTCGACGAGGAGAAGCTGGCGGCCGCCCTGGAGCGCGCCGCGGGCGGCTCCGGCTCGGCCAAGGAGGGCTCGGTCAAGTTCGTGCCCGGCAAGGCCGTCCCCGTGTACGGCAGGGCGGGCAAGGGCATCGACGCCGAGAAGGCCACGGACGCGGTCGCGAAGGCGTACGAGAAGCAGGTCGAGACCGGCAGCGCGGGCAGCGTCGCCGTGCCCGTCACGAACCGCAGCCCGAAGGTCTCCAACGCCGAGGTCGACCGGTTCATGAAGGAGTTCGCCAAGCCCGCCATGTCCGCCAACGTCGTCGTCAAGGCGGGCGGCCGGTCGATCCCGCTCGGCCCGGCCAGGTCGCTGCCGCAGATCCTCGGCGTGAAGGTCGTCAGCGGCGGCAAGCTCGTCGAGACGTACGACCTCGAAGCGCTCAAGCAGCTCTACGGCAACATCTTCGACGGCGTCCTGATCCAGCGCGGCAACGGCGACAAGACGCCGGTCCAGCCGACGGACGTGGCCCAGGCCATGGGCAAGGCGCTGCGCGGCAAGACGACCGCCGAGCGCACCGCCGTGATCGAGACGAACGCCGACTGACGCGGTCCGTCCCCGGCACGGGCGCCGGGCGGTTCCGGGATCACCCGGACCCGCCCGGCGCCTTCGTCCGCGCCCCGGCGGTGCCGCCGAGGCCGTCCCCGGGTGGTCCGTCACCCCGCCGCCATGACATCTGTCATGCGGATGTCACCACACCCGACACTGTCGTCACACCGCCCTGACCAGCAACGATGGTGCACATGACGACGACAGAGACCACCACGGCGGACGCCGTGCGGTTCGACGCGGTGACCAAGGCCTACGGGAACGTACGGGCCGTCGACGGCCTCAGCCTGACCCTGCGGCCCGGTGAGACGGTGGCCCTGCTCGGCCCGAACGGCGCGGGCAAGTCGACCACCCTCGACCTGCTGCTCGGCCTCAAGCGACCCGACAGCGGCACGGTCGGCGTGTTCGGCGCGAGCCCGCGCGAGGCGATCGCCGCGGGCCGCGTCGGGGCGATGCTGCAGAGCGGCGGCCTCATGGACGAGGTCTCCGTACGCGAACTGGTGCGCCTGGCCTGCGCGCTGCACCCGCGCCCGTACCGCGTGCACGACGTCCTCGCCCACGCGGGCATCACGCAGCTCGCCGACCGCCGGGTCAACAAGCTCTCCGGCGGCCAGGAGCAGCGCGTCCGGTTCGCGCTCGCCACCGCCGGGGCCAACGACCTCATCGTCCTGGACGAGCCCACGACCGGCATGGACGTCAGCGCCCGCCAGGCCTTCTGGGCGACCATGCGGGAGCAGGCGGACCAGGGCCGCGCGGTGCTGTTCGCTACGCACTACCTGGAGGAGGCCGACGCGATCGCCGACCGCGTCCTGGTGCTGCACCGCGGCCGCCTCCTCGCCGACGGCACCGCCGCCGAGATCAAGGCCCGGGCGGGCGCCCGCAAGGTCAGCTTCGACCTGGACCACCTGCGGACCGGGGACGAAGTCGTCGCCGGGCTGCGCCGGCTGCCGTGCGTCACCGCGCTGGACGTGTCCGGCCACACCGTCCGGCTCCAGTCCACCGACGCCGACGCCACCGTCCACGCGCTGTACGGGCTCGGCCTCTACCCCCGCAACCTGGAGGTCGCGGGCCTCGGCCTGGAGCAGGCCTTCGTCGCGATCACCGCGGCCGAGGAGGCGAAGGCGGCATGACCACCACCCCCGCCCACGAAGACACGACCGGGATCACGGCCACGACGACGATGACGAGGCACACGAGCATGACGCCGCACACGAGCATGACGCCGCAGACGGACACGATGCCGCACACGACCACGACCACAGTGCCGGGCGCGCGGCCCGCCGGGCGGGGCGCCGCGGCGGGCCTGCCCTCCCTCGCCCTCGTCACGCTGGAGATCAGGCGCACCCTGCGCAACCGGAAGTTCCTGTTCTTCTCGGTGCTGTTCCCGGCGCTGCTGTTCCTGATCACCGCGGGCGGGGAGGGCAACGACGTCACGGTGCCGGGCAGCGGTCTGAGCGTGCCCGCGTTCATGATGGTGTCGATGGCGTCGTTCGGCGCGCTCACCGCCGTCCTGATGGGCAACAGCGAGCGCATCGCCAAGGAGCGCGAGAGCGGCTGGGTCCGCCAGCTCCGCCTGACCAGCCTGCCGGGCCGCGGCTACGTCCTCGCCAAGACGGCGAGCGCGGCCGTGATCAGCCTGCCGTCGATCCTCGTGGTCCTCGCCATCGGCGGCCTCGTCAAGGGCGTCCGCCTCGACGCCTGGCAGTGGCTCGCGCTGACCGGCGCGATCTGGGCCGGCAGCCTGTGCTTCGCCGCGCTCGGCGTGGCCGTCGGCTACCTCGCGAACGGCGACACGGCCCGGCCCCTCGCGATGATCCTGTACTTCACCCTGTCGGTCCTGGGCGGCCTGTGGATGCCCGCCACGACCTTCCCGCACTGGCTCCAGACCCTCGGCGAGTGGCTGCCCACCCACGCCTACGCCGGGCTCGGCCGCGCCATCGAGCTCGGCGGCGCCCCGCACACCAAGGACGTCGTGCTGCTCGTCGCGTACTTCGCGCTCTTCGCCGCGGGCGCCGCCTGGCTGTACCGGAAGGACACACTGAAGGCGTGAACGATCCTCTGGACTCCGGCCGCCACCCCCTGCACACCTTCGGCAACCCGGTCATGACCCGCCGTCAGGCCCGGGTGAAGATGGGCTGGATCGGCATCTGGCTGGTCTTCATGGCCGCGCCCGTGCGGGACCTGCTCGGCGGGGGCCGGTCCGGGGTCGCGACCGCGCTCGGCTGGCTGGGCCTGGCCGCCTTCGTCGGCTGCTACCTGACGCTGGTCTTCCGGTACACGGCGCGGGTGCTGCACTGGCCCCGGGTGCACGCCACGCTCGGCGCGCTTGTGGCCCTCGCGACGGCCCTGTCCGTCGGCATGGACCCCGCCTGGCTCGGCCTGTGGGTGTACGTGTCGGTGTCCGCGGGCGCCGTCCTGCCGATGCGGCAGGCGGTCTGGGTGCTCCCCGCCGTCACCGCGCTGATGCTCGCGATCGGCGTCGGCGTCCAGGGTGCGGACCTCCTGGGCCTGGCCGGCGGCCTCGGCGTGACCACCTTCCTGATCGGCTTCGCCATGACCGGCGTACGCCACCTCGTCCGCACCACGATCCAGCTCGGCCAGGCCCGCGCGACGGTCGCCCAGCTCGCCGCCAACGAGGAGCGGCTGCGCCTCGCCCGGGACCTGCACGACCTGCTCGGCCACTCGCTCTCGCTCATCACCCTGAAGAGCGAGCTCGCCGGGCGGATGCTGCCCGACCACCCGGACCGGGCCGCCCAGCAGGTCGCCGACATCGAGCGGGTCAGCCGCCAGGCCATGGTCGACGTCCGGGCGGCCGTCACCGGCTACCGCAGGCTCACCCTGCCCGGGCAGCTCGCGGGCGCCCGCACCGCGCTGACCGCCGCGGGCATCGAGGCCACCGTCCCCCTGGAGGTGCCCGAGGGCGCGGCGCCGGACGAGGAGCGGGAGGCCGCGCTCGCCTGGGCGCTGCGCGAGGCCGTCACGAACGTCGTACGGCACAGCGGGGCGGACCACTGCGCGGTGACGCTCCACCGCCGCCAGACCCTCGCCGGGCCCGTGCTCGAACTGGCCGTGGAGGACGACGGCGTGGGCCCCGCCCCCGGCTTCGGCCACGGCAACGGCCTCACCGGGCTCACCGAGCGCCTGGAGGCCGTCGGCGGGGTCCTGGAGGTGGCCTCCGGCCGCCGCGCCGCCGGCCGCGCCCGCGCCGGCGGGGGCGGCGGCGGCTTCCGGCTCACCGCGCGCGTCCCGCTCGGCCCCGAGCCCGCCCGGGAGCGGGGCACCGCCTCGCCCGCTCTAGGATCACCCGCATGACCACCGGCGCTCCAGGAACCCCCGCATGACCGGCGACACGCCCGGCCCCGGCCGTCCCGTGCGCGTGCTGCTCGCCGAGGACCAGTCCATGGTCCGCGAGGCGCTCGCGGCGCTGCTCGGCCTGGAGCCGGACATCGAGGTCGTCGCCCAGGCCGCGCGCGGCGACGAGGTCCTCGCCGCCGCCCGCGCCCACGCCGTGGACGTGGCGCTCCTGGACATCGAGATGCCCGGCTGCACGGGCATCGAGGCGGCGGCGGAGCTGCGCGCCGAGCTGCCCGGCGTGAAGGTCGTCGTGCTCACCACCTTCGGCCGCCCCGGCTACCTGCGCAGCGCCATGGAGGCCGGGGCCGTCGCCTTCCTGGTGAAGGACGCGCCCGCCGCCGAACTCGCCGACGCCGTACGCCGGGTCCTGGCGGGCGAGCGCGTCATCGACCCCACGCTCGCGGCGGCCGCCCTCGCCGAGGGTGCGAACCCGCTGACCGGCCGCGAGCGCGAGATCCTGCGCGCCGCGGCCGACGGCGCCACCAACGCCGAGCTGGCCGCCGCCCTGCACCTGTCCCAGGGCACCGTCCGCAACTACCTCTCCACGGCCATCCAGAAGCTCGCGGCCCGCAACCGGGCCGAGGCCGTCAAGGTGGCCCGCGACAAGGGCTGGCTGTAGGGCCGGAGCGCTCAGTTGAGCCGCGCCCGGGCCGCCCGCGCCTGGAGCCGCACCCGCTCCGCGCCCGCCTCGTCGCTGGCGGCCAGCGCGTCGGCGTAGGCGTCGAGGTCGGCGGCGCCGGCGCGGAAGTCCCCGCGCTCGACCAGGAGCCGGGCCCGGTCGTAGCGCAGCCGGTCCGCGGGCGCGGGCAGCAGCAGCGCGAGGTCGACCGCCCACAGGGCCACGTCCGTGCGCTCGGGCCGGGCGGCGGCCCAGGCCCGGATGCTGTTCAGGACCCGCAGGACGATGTCGCACGGACCGGCGGGCCGCAGCATCGCCGGTTCCAGTGGTGCCCCGGTGGCGCCCGCGACGAGCATCCGCGCGTCCGTACAGCTCAGTAGGCGCCCTCCGGCGAACGGATCGGCCAGGACCGCCTCCTCGCACGCCCGCGGGGCGCCGCAGGTGTCGTACGGGCCGCACCCCCGGCCCGCGTACGCGTCCGGGCTGCCGAAGCCGACGACGAAGTGGCCGGGCAGGGCGACGCCGTAGACGGGGGCGCCCGCCCGCCGGGCCACCTCGATCCACACCACCGACAGCAGGATCGGCAGGCCCCGTCCCCGCCGCACCACCCGGTGCAGCAGGGCCGACTCCAGGCGGTCGTAGTCACCGGGGCGGCCGGCGAACCCGCACCGCCCGCCGAGCAGGTCACCGAGTTCCGCGGCCCACGCGCGCGGGCCGCCCGGGCTGCGGGGCAGGTGCCGCGCGAGTAGGTCGAGCCGGCGCCGCACCGCCGCCATCCCGCGCTCGTCGAGCGCGGGGTCCGCCTCCGTGCCGATCAGCAGGCACAGCAGCGCGAGGTCCGGCCGCTCGGCCCTGGCCTCGTCCGCGAAGGCCCGGCGCCAGCGGGTGTGCCGGGCGGGTCGGGGATGCATACGACGGTGTTGCCCGCCCGGAGGCTCCCCAAGCCCGCGCCCGTGCGGCCGGGCGGAACGCCCCCGGGGGGCTCAGTTGAGCTTGGCCCGGGCCGCCCGCGCCTGGAGCCGGACCCGCTCCGCGGTCGTGGGCTCGATGGACTCGACGACGTCCGCGTACTCGTCGAGCCCGCGCGCCCCCTCCAGGAAGTCCCCGCGCTCGACGAGCAGCTGGGCCCGCTCGTAGCGCAGCCGCGCCGGGTGCGCCGGCAGCAGCAGCGACAGCTCCAGGGCCCACAGCGCCACATGGGAGCGCTCGGAGCGGGCGGCGGCCCAGGCGCGGATGTTGTTCAGGATGCGGAGCATGATGTTCAGCGGGTCGGCGGCCGCCAGCAGGGACGGGTTGAGCTTGCCGCCCGAGGTCTGCGCCACGAGCTGCGCGGCGTCCTCGCCGCTGAGCAGCCGCCCGCCGTTGAACGGGTCGGCGAGCACCTGCTCCGCCGTGCCGTACGCCTCCGGGTCGCCGAAGCCGACGACGAAGTGCCCGGGCAGGGCGACGCCGTGGACGGGGGCGCCCGCCCGCCGGGCCACCTCGATCCACACCACCGACAGCAGGATCGGCAGGCCGCGCCGGCGCCGCAGCACCTCGTGCAGCAGCGAGGACTCCAGGCGCTGGTAGTCGGTGGCCGTGCCGTGGAAGCCGTGCCGCCCGCCGAGCAGCTCGGACACCGCGGCCGCCCACTGCGCGGGCCCGCCGGGCCGGTAGGGGAGCTGCCCGGCCAGCGTGTCCAGCTCGATCTGCGCCGCGTCGATGCCCGCCTCGTCGAGCTGCGGGTCCGCCTCCCCGCTCAGCAGCAGGCACAGCAAGGACAGGTCGGGCCGCTCGGACCTGGCCTCGTCGGCGAACCTGCGCCGCCATTCACTGGACTTCGCGGGCTGTGCGCGCATCCGTGCCTCTGTCGTTTCTGTGTGGGCCCGGCCGGGCCGAGGGGTGGTGCCGGGGTGCTGGTTCCCGTGCTGTCTTCGTCGTACGCGTCGACGCCGCCGGATGCGGACGCCACCGGGCGCCCGTGCCCGGCGGCGTCCGCCCGCTCAGGCGTCCGGTCGGTGAGGCTCCCTGTAGTGGTGATAACGGTGGTGGACGGTGAATCCCATCCCCGTGTACAGCGCCCGCGCCGCGTCGTTGTCCTCCTCCACCTGGAGCCACGCCGCCGACGCGCCCTCGTCGAGCGCGCGCCGCGCGAGCGCCGCCATCACGGCCGTGGCCAGGCCTCGCCGCCGGGCGTCCGGGTCCACCTCCACCGCCATGAACCCGGCCCAGCGGCCGTCGACCACGCACCGCCCGACGGCGGCGGGCACGCCCCCGTCGCCGGGCACGGCAGCGAACCACACCGAGGGCCCGCCCGTCAGCACCCGCACCACGTGCGGGCCCGGCTCCCCGGTGCGCCCGTAGCGGCGCAGCCACGCCTCGTCGACGTCCCGGGACAGCGCCACGCGCCCGGTGTCCGCCGCCAGGTCGCCGACCGGGGCGAGCGCGCCGATCCGCAGCTCGGCCGTCACCTCCCGCACCCAGCCGCGCTCTTCCAGGTCCGCGCACAGACGTTCCTGCGTGCCCTCGGCGCCGGTCGCGGTCTGCACGTACGCGGGCAGGCCGCGCTCCGCGTACCAACGGCGCGCGTACGTCAGCGCGTCGTCCAGCGGCCGTCCGGGATCGCCCAGCGGCAGCACGGAGTTGGCGCGCCGCGTGAAGCCCGCCCGCCGCCCGGCGGCGTCCTGGCCCGCAGCCGCCGCGGGCGCCACCGGCCCGGCGGCGGACCGCAGTTCCCAGTCGCCGAGCGGCTCGCGCTCCACCGGCGGCCAGGCGCGCGCGGCGGCCCGCGTCAGCTCCGCGAACGTCGCCGCGGGCCCCCGCCGGCGCGCGGGGGCCGCCGGTACGACCTTGCCCGCGACGAGGGTGTGCTCCGCGATGCGGACGCTCCGCCCGTCCCGGCGTGTGATCACCACCACACCGTCGTTCCACGATGTGAGAACGCCCACCGTGTCGGTGAACGCGCCGCGGGACGCTCCACCCTCGCTCAGGCGTCGGACGGAGACGCGTTTCCCCACGTCAGCAGGGGTGATGCGGACCTCAAGCCGTCCGCCCGCGGTGAATTCCACAGCTCTCTACGCCCCTCCTGTTCGGATCATGCCCGGGAACGGAGATACTAGGTGCGGGCATCGACGACGCCGCGCTCCCGCGCGCCAGGCGAGCGGAGCCTGAGGACGGCCCGCCAACGCCCGTATCGAGGAGGAACGACAGCGTGACCTACGTCATCGCGCAGCCTTGTGTCGACGTCAAGGACAAGGCGTGCATCGAGGAGTGCCCGGTCGACTGCATTTACGAGGGCAACCGGTCCTTGTACATCCACCCGGACGAATGCGTCGACTGCGGAGCCTGCGAACCGGTCTGCCCGGTCGAGGCGATCTTCTACGAGGACGACACTCCGGAGGAGTGGAAGGACTACTACAAGGCGAACGTCGAGTTCTTCGACGAGCTCGGGTCGCCCGGTGGCGCCAGCAAGCTCGGCCTGATCGAGCGCGACCACCCCTTCGTCGCAGCGCTGCCGCCGCAGAACCAGTAAGCGGCCCCGCCGGCGCCGCCCCGGTCCCGTACGGCCATGGCCGCTGTACGGGGCCGGGGCTTTTGTACACGTACGACTCACTGCCTGGAGCCATCCCGTGCCAGCCGTCCCGGGCCGTCCGCCCGCCGCCCACCGCCCCGCCGACGCGACGCTGCGCGGCCGCCTGCCCGACTTCCCCTGGGACAGGCTCGCACCGTACAAGGCGACGGCGGCCGCCCACCCCGACGGCATCGTCGACCTCTCCGTCGGGACCCCGGTCGACCCCGTGCCCGAAGAGGTGCAGAAGGCGCTGATCGCGGCCGCCGACTCGCCCGGCTACCCGACGGTGTGGGGCACCTCCGAGCTGCGCGACGCGATCACCGGCTGGTGCGGGCGCCGCCTGGGCGCCCGCGGCCTCACCCACCACCACGTCCTGCCGGTCGTCGGCTCCAAGGAGCTCGTCGCCTGGCTGCCCACCCAGCTCGGCCTCGGCCCCGGCGACGTGGTGGCGTACCCGCGCCTGGCCTACCCGACGTACGAGGTCGGCGCCCGCCTGGCCGGCGCCGGTCACGTCACCTACGAGGACCCGCTGGACCTCGACCCCACGCACCTGAAGCTCCTGTGGCTCAACTCGCCCTCCAACCCCACGGGCCGTGTCCTGTCAAAGGACACCCTGACCCGGGTCGTGGCGTGGGCCCGCGAGCACGGCGTCCTGCTCGCCAGCGACGAGTGCTACCTGGAGCTGGGCTGGGAGGCCGACCCGGTGTCGGTCCTGCACCCGGACGTGTGCGGCGGCTCGTACGAGGGCGTCGTGGCGGTGCACTCCCTCTCCAAGCGCTCGAACCTCGCGGGCTACCGCGCGGCCTTCCTCGCCGGTGACGCCGCCGTCCTCGGCGACCTCCTCCAGATCCGCAAGCACGGCGGCATGATGACCTCCGCCCCGACGCAGGCGGCCGTGGTCGCGGCCCTCGGCGACGACGCCCACGTGCACGCCCAGCGCGAGCGCTACGCCGCCCGCCGCGCCGCCCTCCGCGAGGCCCTGCTGCGGCACGGCTTCCGCATCGAGCACAGCGAGGCGAGCCTGTACCTGTGGGCCACCCGCGACGAGTCCTGCTGGGACACGGTCGCGCACCTGGCCTCGCTCGGCATCCTCGTGGCCCCGGGCGACTTCTACGGCGAGGCCGGCGAGCGGTTCGTCCGCGTGGCGATGACGGCGACGGACGAGCGGGTGGCGGCGGCGGTGGCCCGCCTGGGCTGAGCGCGGGTCCGCCCGCCCGGGCCGGGGGGTCCGTTCGCCCGGGCCGGGGCGCCACAGCGCGAAGGGGTGCCGGGAGCCGTGTGGCTCCCCGCACCCCTTCGCGCGTACCCGGCCCGGAGGCTCAGGTCAGCGGCAGCGACTTCACCGGGAGCTGCTGCGTCGGCAGGTCCTTGCCCGTCGCCTCGCCCAGGACCTCGCCGGCCCCCTCGGTCACGTCGTCGGCGGCGCCCTTCGCGGCGGGGGCCATGGTCTTCGCGCTCTTGCCGACCGTCTTCCCGGCCGTGGGCACGCCCTTCTTGACGGCCTTGCTGCCGGTGTCCGCGGCCGCGCCGCTGGCCTTCTGCGCCGCGCCGTCGACCGTGTTGCCCAGGCTGCCCGGGTCGACGGCGGAGAGCCCGCCCAGCTTGGACGCGTCCGGCAGGTCGGCGGCGTTCGCGGAGCCGGCCGCACCGACCACGGGTGCCGCTCCCGCCGCAACCAGCAGCGCGGCACGGGCGATCCGACGGGTCAGGGGGAGGGACATGATGCTCCTTAGCGGGAGTGAAAGGTGATGTGTGCCGGCCGGAGGACGTCCGGCCTTCAGACGCAGTGACTACCGCTCGAAGTCCCTGAAAGTTGCGGTGGGACAACGTAAAGAGTTGGTAATGCGTCGCATTATCGGCTGCGGATAAATTCGGGCAAACACTCTGGGGGGAAAGGCGCCCTCGGGGTATCAACCCCCGTTCCCCGCAGGGGAATTGAAGCTCCCGTCCGGTGCGCCCGCGACCCCCCGCGGCACGTCAGGCGGCGGGGTCGGCCGTCCCTCGTTCGAGGGGTCGCCCGCACTACTGCCCAGCGACGATTCGGACGTCGCGCACACCCGCCCGGGTCCCCGCCGCCCCGGAGTCCCCCGTGTGCCACGCGTCCCCCGCGTCCCCGGCACGCCACTCCCGGCCCGCGTACGCCACCCGCGCGATGCCCAGCTCCGAGGCGTTGGCCACCGCCCAGTGCGCCAGCTCCCAGCCGCGGTGCGGGGCGCCGCCGCCGGGCGGGCCGGCGGTGGCCCGCGCGACCGGGACGCGGACCGTGCGTCCGCGCGCGGGGGCGTCCTCGGGCAGGACCTCCCGCCCGAAGTCCCGCACCAGCGCCCGCCGCACCCGCTCCGGGCCGCCCGCCGCGGCGCCCGGACCCCCCTCGCAGGTCAGCGTCGCCGAGGTGCGCCCGGTGAGCGCCGCGGCGAGCAGCACCGCGTCCGGCTCGTGCTTCGCGTACGCCTGCGGGAAGCCGCTGCGCTGCACGCGCTGGGCGGCGACCGTCAAAGGCAGCCGCGAATAGCCCGGCACCTTGCCGAGGCGGTCGTAGAACCGCACCGAGGCGTACACCGGGTCCATGATCTGCCGCGCGGTGCCCCAGCCCTGCGAGGGGCGCTGCTGGAACAGGCCGAGCGAGTCGCGGTCGCCGTGGCGGATGTTGCGCAGCCCCGACTCCTGGAGCGCGGTCGCGAGGGCGATGGCCACCGCGCGCTCCGGCATGCCGCGCCGGGTGCCCACGGCGGCGACCGTGGCGGCGTTGGCGGCCTGCTCCGCGGCCATCTCGTAGCGCGCGCCGTCGCCGTTGCCCGACACCACCGCGCACCGGGCCGCGGAGCGGCTGCCGGAGACGTACTGCACCACCACGTAGGCCACGACGGCGAGCAGGACGGCGAGGGCCGCCCCGGCGCGCGGGAGGCGGCCGCGCCGTACGAAAGGGGACGGCTCGGGCACGCGCACCAAGGTACTGGAGCGCACCGACCGTGCCGGCGCGAATACGGAAGGAGACAGTCCGCCCGTCCGTCCACCGGTCCGTCCACCGGTCCGGCCATCGGTCCGTCCGCCGGTCCGTCCGGCGGCCCGACCACGGCAGCGGGCGCCCGCGGGCGGAGAGTTAGGGTCGAAGCCATGGACCGAACCACAGCCCCCGCCCCGCTGGACCTCACGGCCGACGCCGCCGCGCTGACCGCCGCGCTCGTCGACATCCCGTCGCCCAGCGGCGAGGAGAAGGCCCTCGCGGACGCCATCGAGGCCGCGCTGCGCGCCCTGCCGCACCTGACGGTCGACCGGCACGGGAACAACGTGGTCGCGCGCACCGACCTGGGCCGCGCCGAGCGCGTCGTCCTGGCCGGCCACATCGACACCGTGCCGATCGCCGGGAACGTGCCCTCGCGTCTGGACGAGGACGGCGTGCTGTGGGGCTGCGGCACCTGCGACATGAAGGCGGGCGTCGCGGTCCAGCTCCGCATCGCGCAGACCGTGCGCGAGCCCAACCGCGACCTCACCTTCGTGTTCTACGACAACGAGGAGGTCGCCGCCCACCTCAACGGCCTGGGGCACCTCGCCGAGGCGCACCCGGAGTGGCTGGCGGCCGACTTCGCGGTGCTGCTCGAACCCACCGACGGCCAGGTCGAGGGCGGCTGCCAGGGCACCCTGCGCGTCCACCTGAAGACCACGGGGGAGCGGGCGCACTCCGCGCGCGCGTGGATGGGCTCCAACGCGATCCACGCGGCCGCCCCGATCCTCGCGAGGCTGGCCGCGTACGAGCCGCGCAAGCCCGTCGTCGACGGCCTGGAGTACCACGAGGGCCTCAACGCCGTCGGCATCGAGGGCGGCGTCGCCACCAACGTCATCCCCGACTCCTGCACGGTGGTCGTCAACTTCCGCTACGCCCCGGACCGCACGCCCGAGGAGGCGGAGGCCTTCGTCCGGGAGTACTTCGCCGACTGCGGCGTCGACGAGTTCGTCGTGGACGACCACTCGGGCGGCGCGCGCCCCGGCCTCGACCACCCCGTGGCGGCGGCCTTCATGGCGGCCGTCGGCGGCGAGGCCCGGCCCAAGTTCGGCTGGACCGACGTGTCCCGCTTCAGCGCCCTCGGGGTGCCCGCGGTGAACTACAGCCCCGGGAACCCGCTGCTCGCCCACAAGGTCGACGAGCGCGTCCAGGCCTCGCTGATCCCCGAGGCGGAGGCCCGGCTGCGCGCCTGGCTCACGTCCTGACCCCTTGCCCGGCCCCTGCCGCCTCCGGGAATTACGCCGCTCGTAACGCCCGTAGACCTACGCTGAAGTGGCACAACGAGTGAGCCGGACCCGGACCGGGCAACCGGTCCGGGTCCGGCCGTCAGCGGAAGGGGATGTTCATGGGCAATCCGGAAGCGCAGGGTCCGCCGGAGGAGCAGCGCCTGGGGCCGGTGGTGCGGCGCCGTGAACAGATCACGCCCGGGACCACCGACCAGCGGCTCCTCGACACCGAGGGCGGTGACACGGAGTGGGTGCACACCGATCCCTGGCGCGTCATGCGCATCCAGTCCGAGTTCGTCGAGGGCTTCGGCGCCCTCGCCGAACTCCCCAGCGCCATCAGCGTCTTCGGCTCGGCCCGCACCCGCCCCGGCACGCCCGAGTACGAGGCGGGCGTGCGCATCGGCAGGGCGCTCGTGGAGGCGGGCTTCGCGGTGATCACCGGCGGCGGGCCCGGCGCGATGGAGGCCGCCAACAAGGGCGCCCGCGAAGCCCAGGGCGTCTCCGTCGGGCTCGGCATCGAGCTGCCCTTCGAGCAGGGGCTCAACCCGCACGTCGACATCGGCGTCAACTTCCGCTACTTCTTCGTCCGCAAGACCATGTTCGTGAAGTACGCGCAGGGTTTCGTGGTACTGCCCGGCGGTCTCGGCACCCTCGACGAGCTCTTCGAGGCGCTCACCCTCGTCCAGACCCGCAAGGTCACCCGCTTCCCCATCGTCCTCTTCGGCTCCGCCTACTGGGGCGGCCTGGTCGACTGGCTCCGCGACACGGTGGTGGCCCAGGGCAAGGCCTCCGAGCACGACCTGATGCTGTTCCACGTGACGGACGAGGTGGAGGAGGCGGTCAGCCTGGTCACCAAGGAGGTGAGCGGGTAGCCCCCCCCCCCGCGGCGACGGGACGCCGGACGGAAGCCCTCCGGCCCGTCCGGCGTTCGGTGCCGCGGACAGGGGATTCCAGCCCGTCCGGCGGAGGATTCCAGCCCGTCCGGCGTTTGAGGACGAGGCGCGGAGCGCCGATCACGGAGCCAGGGCCGAAGCGCTGGTCACAGGGCCCAGGGGCCGAAGCCCCGGTCGCGGGGTCCAGGGGCGGGGCCCCGGGGCTAGGCCAGCCCGCGCCGGGCCACCGCAGGAGGCCGAAGGCCGGCGATGGCGGCGACCATGTCCACCACCTGCCGCGTCTCCGCGACCTCGTGCACGCGGTACACCTGCGCCCCCAGCCACGCCGACACCGCCGTCGTGGCCAGTGTCCCGATCACGCGCTCCTTGACGGGCCGGTCCAGCGTCTCCCCGACGAAGTCCTTGTTGGACAGGGACACGAGCACGGGCCACCCCGTGTCCACCAGCTCACCGAGCCGCCGCGTCGCCTCCAGCGAGTGCCGCGTGTTCTTGCCGAAGTCGTGCCCCGGGTCGATCAGGACGGACTCCCGGGGCACACCGAGGGCCACGGCCCGCTCGGCGAGCCCGACGGTCACCCGCAGGATGTCGGCCACGACGTCCTCGTACTCCACGCGGTGCGGCCGCGTCCGCGGCCGCGCCCCGCCGGCGTGGGTGCACACGAGCCCCACCCCGTACCGCGCGGCGACCTCCGCGAGCTTCGGGTCGACCCCGCCCCAGGCGTCGTTGAGCAGGTCGGCCCCGGCCTCGCACACGGCCTCGCCGACCTCGTGCCGCCAGGTGTCGACGCTGATGACGACGTCGGGGAAGCGCCGCCGCACCTCGGCGACGAACCCGACCGTCCTGCGGGCCTCCTCCGCGGCGGTGACCTCCTCGCCGGGACCGGCCTTGACGCCGCCGATGTCGATGACGGCGGCGCCCTCGGCCACCGCCTGCTCCACGCGCGCGAGGGCGGGCTCGTCGCGGAACGTGGCGCCCTGGTCGTAGAAGGAGTCCGGGGTCCGGTTCACGATCGCCATGATCACCGGCTCGTGCGCCTCGAACACGCGCCTGCCCAGCCTGAGCATCCCCTGTGCGCCTCCTGTCGTCCCTGTGGTCACCGGCGGCCCCGTCGTCACCGATCGCGTCGCGGACCTTGACGGCCCCCGCCGCCTGCGACCTTAACTGTCACAGCCGCATGGCACGATCGGAGCCAGACAGTAAGCCAGACAGTTCCGTGCCGACCGGCCGCGGTCGGCATCCGAGCGTGGGGACCCGCACAGATGGTCATGTTCCTGTTCCTGGTCATCGCCCTCGTGGTAGTGGTCGCCGCGGTGACGCTGGCCGTCCTGGGCGGCTCCGGCGGCGGCGTGCTGCCGGAGGCGGAGCCGGAGCGGTTCGCCGACCCGCTGCCGCCGGACCGGCCGCTGCGCCGGGCCGACGTGGAGGCGGTGCGCTTCCCGACGACGGTCCGCGGCTACCGCATGGTGGACGTGGACGAGGCACTCGACCGCCTGGGCGCCGAACTGGCCGAGCGGGACGCCCGGATCGCCGAGCTGGAGACCGCCCTCGCGGGCGCCCAGGCCACGGCGGTCGGCGGCCCGGGCCTCTTCCAGCGGTACGGCTCGGGGGAGTACGCCGCCCAGGAGCCCGGCCCCGGCCCCGTCCCCGAGGACCGTCCGGCCGACCGCCCGGCCGAGCGCCCGGAGGAGGACCGGTGAGCGGCGCCGTCGCGGGCCCGGACGGCGCCCTGCGCTGCCCCTGGGGCCTGTCCACCGAGGACTACGTGGCGTACCACGACGAGGAGTGGGGCCGCCCGGTCCACGGCGACGACGCGCTCTTCGAGCGGCTGTGCCTGGAGGCCTTCCAGTCGGGCCTGTCGTGGATCACGATCCTGCGCCGCCGCGAGGGCTTCCGCGCCGCCTTCTCCGGCTTCGAGATCGCCGCGGTGGCGGAGTTCACGGACGCCGACCGGGAGCGGCTCCTGGCCGACGAGGGCATCATCCGCAACCGCGCGAAGGTCGACGCGACGCTCGCCAACGCGCGCGTGCTCGCCGACTGGCCCGAGGGCGAACTCGACCGCCTCATCTGGTCGTTCGCGCCGGACGCGGCCGTCCGCCCGGTGCCGCGGACCCTGGCCGAGGTGCCCGCGGTGACGGACGAGTCCACGGCCCTGGCCAAGGCCCTCAAGCAGCGCGGCCTGCGCTTCGTCGGCCCCACCACGGCGTACGCCCTGATGCAGGCCTGCGGCCTGGTCGACGACCACCTCGCGGACTGCGTGGCCCGCGGCGCCTGACACGCGCCGCGCCCGGGGGCGTCAGCGGCCCAGGTACCGGGGCTGGGCCTTGTCGAGGAAGGCCTGCACGGCGATGGCGTGGTCCTCGGACGCGCCCGCCTTCGTCTGCAGCTCGTCCTCCTTGTCCAGGGCCTCGTCCAGGGAGTGCCCGGCCGCGTACGCGAGGGACTCCTTGAGCGCCGCGTAGGCGAGGGTCGGCCCGTCGGCCAGCGCGCGGGCCACCGCGCGCGCCTCGTCGGCCAGGGCGTCCGCGGGCACCACCTTGTTGACGATCCCCAGGTCGTACGCCTCCTGGGCCTTGAGGCCGCGCGGGAAGAGCAGCAGGTCGGCGGCGCGGCTCTGGCCGATCAGCCGGGACAGCGTCCAGGACACCCCGGAGTCGGCGGTCAGGGCCACCCCGGCGAACGAGGTGTTGAACGACGCCGTGTCCGCGGCCACGCGGTAGTCGGCCGCGAGGGCGAAGCCGAAGCCCGCGCCGGCCGCCACGCCGTTGACGCCCGCCACCACCGGCTTGGGCATGCCGGTCAGCGCGCGCACGATCGGGTTGTAGTGCTCCCGCACCGTGCTCATCGTCTGCCCCGAGCCCGACGCGCGCGCCTCCTGGAGCACGCCGATGTGCTCCTTGAGGTCCTGGCCCACGCAGAAGGCCCGGCCGGTCGCGGTGAGCAGCACCGCACGCACCGCGGGGTCGGCCCCGGCCTCGCGCGCGGCCTCGCGCAGGGCCACCTTCGCCTCGGTGTTCAGCGCGTTCATCGCGTCGGGGCGGTTCAGCGTGATCGTCGCGAGCCCGTCGCTCACGTCGTAGAGCACGGTGTCGGCCATGGTGGGGTCCCCTCCGCTGGTCCTGTGTGGCTTGCCCTGTGGGCGCACGCCCCCGGGGCGGCGTGTCCCGGGGCTCCGGTGCGCCCAGCATGACCTAGATCATCGGCCACCGGTATGCGGCCGGGGATGTGACCTGCGTCAAAGAATGTGAGGCGCGAGAAGCGCCTGGGGCGCCGAAGTATTGCAGCCACATCGCCGAATTGAGTGGTTTTGCGGGCGCGCGTTGCGCAAGCGATGCCGACCGATGTTGGTCATCGGGTCCCGCGATGCGGGATAATGACCTGGAAGCAATGTGTTCGATGCCGGTGACACCTGGGTTGTCGGCTGCGACAAGCTGGTTTCAGGAAGGGGAACGAGCATGGCGGCCATGAAGCCGCGGACGGGCGACGGCCCGCTCGAGGTGACCAAGGAGGGGCGGGGCATCGTCATGCGCGTTCCGCTCGAAGGCGGCGGTCGACTTGTCGTCGAACTGACCCCGGACGAGGCCGACGCACTCGGCGACGCCCTGAAGAAGGTCGTCGGCTGACGCGCAGGCGCCCATACTTTTCCACTGCCCCGGCATCGTACGAGATGCCGGGGCAGTGCTATGAACCCCCTCCGAAAGCCCCCGAAGGACCACACCGAACTGCCCCGCAGGGCAATCCCGGGCCGAGCGGCAGCGCCCCGAAAGGGGCGCGGGGAACGGCGCGCCCAGCCCCAACCGACCGTCAGTGAAGACACGAGGGATCGGGCCCCGCAGGGCAAACCCGGGCCGGGCGGCAGCGCCCCGAAAGGGGCGCGGGGAACTGCGCGCCCAGCCACGACCGACGGGCAGTGAAGATCCGGCGGATCGGGCCCCGCAGGGCAGACCCGGGCCGAGCGGGAGCGCCCCAAAGGGGGCGCGGGGAACGGCGCGCCCAGCCACGACCGACCGTCGGTGAAGACACGAGGGATCGGGCCCCGCAGGGCAATCCAGGGCCGCACAGGAGCGCCCCGAAGGGGGCGCGGGGAACTGCGCGCCCAGCCCCAACCGACCGTCAGTGAAGACACGGCGGATCGGGCCCCGCAGGGCAAACCCGGGCCGAGCGCGAGCACCCCGAAGGGGGCGCGGGGAACTGCGCGCTCAGCCACGTACAACCGGCAGTGAAGATCCGGCGGCCAGGCCCCGCAGGGCAGACCCGGGCCGGGCGGAAAGCGGCCCGGCAGGGGCGCGGGGAACCGCGCGCGGCGGGAGCGGCCCGCAGGCAAGGGCACCACGCTTCAGCGAAGCACTACCGCTTCACCGCACACAGCAACCCGTCCCCCACCGGCAACAACGACGGCACCAGCTCCTGACTCTCCCGCACCGCCCGCAACAGCTCCCGCAACCGCAGCACCTCCACGGGCTGCGGCCCGGAGTCGACGGTGCGGCCGTCGAAGAGGACGCCCTCGAAACAGACGAGCCCCCCGGGACGCAGCAGGCGCAACGATTCAGCGAGGTAGTCGAGGCACTCCATGCGGTCGCCGTCGCAGAACACCAGGTCGTAGCCCCCGTCGGCGAGACGCGGCAGGACGTCAAGGGCGCGGCCCGGGATGAAGCGGGCGCGGTTCCCGGCGAAGCCGGCGGCCCGGAAGGCCATGCGGGCGAGCTGCTGCCGCTCCGGCTCCGAGTCGACGGTGGTCAGGACCCCGTCGGGCCGCATGCCGTGCAGCAGGTGGATGCCGGACACCCCGGTGCCCGTACCGATCTCGGCGACGGCCTTCGCGTCCACCGTGGCGGCGAGCAGCCGCAGCGCGGCGCCGGCGCCGGGCGACACCGAGCGCACCCCGGCCTCCCGCGCGCGCTCGCGGGCCCAGAGCAGCGCCTCGTCCTCGGCGACAAAGGCGTCGGCGAACGCCCAGCTCGTCTGCCGGTTGGCGGTAATGGCCCTCTCCTGTCCCCGTGGTTGCCTGGCGGTGACTGTATCCGTTGGGCCCGGGAACCCGCAGATGGGACCGCGCGTTAAGGAGGGTGTGAGCGGACGGGGGAACGGATGGATCACGGCACGGACGGCCGGGCGGCACCGCAGGTCCAAGAGGCAAATCTAGGTAAAAACACTTATCCGGAGCTAACGGGCGAGGTGGTTATGGTAGGGGCTCCACTGGACACCACCAGAGCCGACAGGGGAGGTGCGGCCGCGTCCGCGGACAGAGGAGGATCGCTCCGGCGCCTCCTCAGGTTGGCGGGTAGGCCGAAATCCGTGACCGACACCGCTGCCGCCGACCACGCCGACTCCGCTCAGACCGCGACCTTTGCCGCTGACGCGGATGCCCAGACGTGGACTCCTCCCACCTGGGAAGAGATCGTCAGCACGCACAGCGGTCGCGTCTACCGCCTCGCCTACCGCCTGACGGGCAACCAGCACGACGCCGAGGACCTCACCCAGGAGGTCTTCGTCCGCGTCTTCCGCTCCCTGTCCACGTACACCCCCGGCACCTTCGAGGGCTGGCTGCACCGCATCACCACGAACCTCTTCCTGGACATGGTGCGCCGCAAGCAGCGCATCCGGTTCGACGCGCTCGGGGACGACGCCGCCGAGCGGCTGCCGAGCCGCGAGCCGTCACCCCAGCAGGTGTTCAACGACGCGCACTTCGACGCGGACGTCCAGCAGGCGCTCGACACCCTCGCGCCCGAGTTCCGCGCCGCCGTCGTCCTGTGCGACATCGAGGGCCTGTCGTACGAGGAGATCGCCGCCACCCTGGACGTCAAGCTCGGTACGGTCCGCAGCCGTATCCACCGTGGCCGCTCCCAGCTCCGCAAGGCCCTGCAGCACCGGTCGCCCGAGGCGCGTGCCGAGCGCCGGTCGCTCGCCGTCACCGGCGCCGTGGCGCTGGGAGGAGGGGGCGCGACCGCGTGAGTGGATCACGGTCGAATCCTGCCGAGCGGCACTGTGCCGAGCAGCATCTGGGAGACCGACTCGCCGCGCTGGTCGACGGTGAGCTCGGTCATGACGCGCGCGAGCGGGTGCTCGCGCATCTGGCCACCTGTCCCACCTGCAAGAGTGAGGCCGACGCCCAGCGCCGGCTCAAGAGCGTGTTCGCGCGGACCGCGGCGCCGCCGCCCAGCGAGAGCTTCCTCGCCCGGCTGCAGAACCTCCCGGGCATGAGCCTCGACGAGCTGGACGACCTCGACGGCCGGGGCGGTCCGCGCACCCCCGTGGACGACGACGGCTTCGCCACCGGCTCGTCCGACTCCGGGCTGCCCCCCGGCGGGGTCTTCTCCGTGCGCGGCGGCCGCGCCGGGCCCCTCGCCGGGTACGTGCCCCCGGGCGCCCACGCCGCGGTGCTGCCCAGCGAGCAGCGCGGCTTCCGCATCCATGCCGTCGGCAGGGCCGAGCCCGAGCGGCCCGGCTGGCGCGGGCGGCGGTTCGCCTTCGCGGCGGCCGGCGCGGTGTCGCTCGCCGCGATCGCCCTGGGCGGCGTCACGGTGAACGCCCCGCTCGGCTCCGGCGAGCAGCGCACGGGCGGCTCCGGGACGAACAGCAACGCCTCACCGCCCCGCGCCCAGACTCCCGTCGGCGGCGTCTCCGAGTCCACCCGCCGCCGGGGCACCAGCCCCTTCTCGGTCCAGGGCCAGCGCCCCCAGGCACCCGCGCCGACGACGACCGCCGTGCCGCTGCTCTCCGGCGCCCCCGGCCCGTCGTCGCGCACGCCCCAGCACCTCGCGGCTCCACTGCTCGCCGGGGCCGGGGTCATGTCGCCGCTGGTCCGCGCCGTCGCCCCGGAAGGCCCGGCCGGACCCGCCGCGGGGCTCACGCTCAACGCCACGGCGGACGCGACACCACCGCCCGGCCTCGCCCAGCGGCGCGGGACGGCGGAGATCCACTGACGTCCGCGCGCGGACCTGGTTGAATTCCCCGGTGTGCCCGAGGGGGCACGGAATCGGCGTCCGCCGCGGGGCAGTTGTTGGGGAGAGCATGGACGAGGTCGTAAACGCGGGCGGCGTGGGCACGGGGCCGGGCGGGGCAGCGGACAGCTCCCACGGCCCCGGGGCGACGGTCCCCGGGCCCTCGACGCCCGGCCGCCAGCCCACCACCCCGGAAGCCCCGCCCGCCCCGGGCACGGCCCCCGGCGGCCCGGCCGGGGAGCCCGGGACGGCCCCGGCGCCCGGGGCCCCCACGCGGCCCCACGGCGCGGACACGGCTCCGGCGTCCGGCGCCCCGGCGGAGAGCCCCGGCACGGCCCCGTCCTCCGGCACCCCCGCAGCGGGCCCCGCTGCGGCGTCCTCCGGCACTCCCTCGGTGGCCCCCGGTACGGCCCCCGCTCCCGGCGCCGCCCCCCGGGGCGCCCCCCCCCCCGCGCGCCGGGGCCCCGCGGGCGCCCGCCGGGCCGCGGCCCCCCCCCCCCCCCCCCCCCGCCGCGACGCCCCCAACACCGCCGGAC
>NZ_JASCXL010000071.1:0-48176 GCF_030010595.1 Streptomyces sp. CC224B
GCCGCGGCCTCCGCCTGCGACGCCGCCGCGCGGCGCTGCGCCGACCTCGACCGGCTCTCCGCCCGCTCCGCCGCGGCGGCCCGCAGGCTCGCGCCGCTGCGCGAGGAGCACGACCGCGTGGCCCGCCTCGCCGCGCTCGCCGCGGGCACGGCCGCCGACAACGAGCGCAGGATGCGCCTGGAGTCGTACGTCCTGGCCGCCCGGCTCGAACAGGTCGCGGCGGCGGCCACCGCCCGGCTGCGCCGCATGTCCTCCGGGCGCTACACCCTCGTCCACTCCGACGACCGCACCGGGCGCGGCCGTTCGGGCCTCGGCCTGCACGTCGTGGACGCCTGGACCGGCCGCGAGCGCGACACCGCGACGCTGTCCGGCGGCGAGACGTTCTTCGCGTCCCTCGCGCTCGCCCTAGGCCTCGCCGACGTCGTCACGGACGAGGCGGGCGGCGTCCGCCTCGACACGCTCTTCATCGACGAGGGCTTCGGCACCCTGGACGACCAGACCCTCGACGAGGTCCTCGACGTCCTCGACGCCCTGCGCGAGCGGGATCGCAGCGTGGGCATCGTCAGCCACGTCCCCGACCTGCGCCGCCGGGTGCACGCGCAACTGGAGGTCGTGAAGGGCCGGGAGGGCTCGGTGGTGCGGCAGCGGGGCGGGGTCTGACCTCCGTACGGGGCTCCGTGCCAGGGGCACCTCCGCCGCCGCGCCCCGCCTACCCCACGGCCAGCAGCCCCCGCAGCCCCGCGTGCAACGCGCCCTCCGCCACGAGGAAGCCGTCCGCGCCCGCGCGCCACTCCCGGCCGTCCAGGTCGGTGACGCGCGCCCCCGCCTCGCGGGCCACGAGCGCCCCCGCCAGCAGGTTCGCGTCGTCGCGCCCGCACAGCCAGAACGCGTGCAGCCGGCCCGCCGCGACGTCCGCGACCTGCCACGACACCGGTCCGAGGTTCCGCACGGCGGCCACCGCCGGCACCACTGCGCTGAGCGCGCGCCCCGCCCGCGCCACCGCGTCCGGCTGCGCGGCGGCGAACGGCGGCTGGCTCGTCGCCACCACGGCGGCGCTCAACTCCGCCCCGGCCGGGGGCGCGAGCGGGACGCCGTCGCGCCGGGCGCCCAGGCCGCGCGCCGCCGTGTAGGTCTCGCCGAGCACCGCGGAGTGCAGGACCGCCGCCACCGGCTCCCCGTCCTCGACCAGGGCGATGCTCACGCACCAGTGCGGCAGGCCGAGCAGGTACTGCACGGCGCCGTCGACGGCGTCCGCCACCCAGGCCCGGCCGGTGGCCGGGACCTCGGTCTCCAGTTCGTCGGCCCAGACGGCGTCCGGCACGAGCGCGGCCAGCCGGTCCTGCAGGACAGCGGTGGCCGGGCCGTCGACCGCGTCGAACGCGGCCCGCAGGTCGTCCGTGGTCCGGCCGGTTCCGGAGCGCGGCAGCGCGGCGACCAGCGCACCGGCCTCCTGTGCGGCGGCGGCCATGGCGGTGAGAAGCCGCGGGAGCGGCGCGACCGGTGGGACGTCGGTGAGCGTCGGGGACATGAGGGCCTCCTGAGTGCGTGTGTGTCGGAGCGGGTGCGTGCCGGGGCGCGGCTGTCCAAGCGCGTCCGCTGCGGCGCGTCCGTTGGGGCGCGTCCGTTGGGGCGCGTCCGCTGGGACGCGTCCGTCGGGAGCGTGCCGCTGTGGCGTACGTCCACGATCACCGGCCCCTGGCCGCCGACGGCCCTCAAGCACTCCCTCGTGAGCGAAACTTGCACCCATGGCTGGAGAAACGAGCGAAGACGTCCTCGACGAGCGTGACCAGCGGCTGGTCGCGGCCCTCCAGTGCGACGGGCGGCTGACCGCCGAGCGTGCCGCCGAGGTCCTCGGGCACAGCCCCCGCGTGGTGCACCGCCGGTGGGCGGCCCTCCTCGGCGACGGGACGGTCCGTGTCGTCGGCCTGCCCGCGCGGCCGGCCCCGCCCGCCGGGACGACCCTGCGGATCAAGGTGCTGCGCGGCCGGACCGAGGTGATCGCCAAGGCGCTCGCCGACCGCGAGGACGTACCGTTCGTGGACCTGTCCGCGGGCGGTGACGAGATCAGCGCGATCCTCCTGGCCGACACCGCGGCCCCGCACCGCCTCCTGCACCGGCAGCTCCCGGCGACGAACGCGGTGACGTCCGTCGACGCCCAGACCGTGCTGCACGTCTTCAAGGGCGCCGAGGACTGGCGCCACGACGTCCTGACCGCCGCCGAACGCGGCGCCCTCACCCCCGACTCCGCCGGCCCCGGTGAGCAGCGGGCGGGCCGCGTCGACGAGACCGACCAGGTCCTGCTCGCCGCTTTGGCCGAGGACGGCCGCGCCCCGGCCGCCGCCGTGGCACGCGCCACCGGCCACCCGGAGTCCACCGTGCGGCGCCGCCTGGCGGAGCTGCGCGCCCGCGGCCTGCTGCGGACGCACGTCCACGTCGACGCGCGCCGCCTCGGCCTGCCCGTCGACGCCAACCTGCTGATGCGGGTCGCGCCTGGCCGGCTCGACGCCGTGGGGCGGACGCTGGCGGCGCACCCCGCGGTGCACGGCGCGCTCGCCACCACCGGCCGCACCAACCTCCACGTCGCCGTGTGGCTGCCGGACCTGCCCGCGCTGTACGCCTTCCTGACCCGCGAGGTCGGGGCGCTCGACGTCGCGGAGGTGGAGACGCTGCTCGTGGGGCGGGCGGTCAAGCGGCCCGGGGCGTGAGGCCGCGCCCGGGGCGCGGCCGGGCAGAACTCAGCGAGCCCTCCGCGCTTAACGGGCAGAACTCAGCGCCCCTCCGCGCTCACCGGCCCAGCGGGCGCCCGGGCAGGGGGGAGGAGTAGACGATGCTCGTCGTGACGGACCCGAGCGCGCCGATCTTGCCGGAGACCTCCTCCAGGTGCCGCATCGACCGCGCGGCGACCTTGATGACGAAGCAGTCGTCACCGGTGACGTGGTGCGCCTCCAGGATCTCCGGCGTCGCGTCGACCAGGTCGTGGAAGGGCTTGTAGTTGCCGTTGGGGTACCGCAGCCGGACGAAGGCGAGGACCGGCAGGCCGAGCCGCTCCGGGTCGACCACGGCCGCGTACCGCTGGATCACGCCCGCCTCCTCCAGGCGGCGCACGCGCTCGGTGACCGCGCTCGCGGACATCGAGACGGCGCGCGCCAGTTCGGCGTAGCTGGCCCGGCCGTCGCGCTGGAGGACGTCGAGGATGCGCCAGTCGGTGGCGTCCGTGGAATAACCGGTCATGTCCGAGAGGAAACAGGGAAATCACCGGCCGATCAAGAGGTACGCCGGGAATCGCGGGTTCAGCGCCGCGTTCCCCGGCCGTAAATTTCCAGCCATGAACACGATCACCGCCCAGCGGACGCCCGCCACCCCCACCACCGGCGCCCCGGCCCCGGCGGCCCCCGCGGCCCCCGTCAACCCGGTTCTGCGCGTGCCTCCGGCGCCCCCCGCCGCGGCCGCCGCCCACTTCGCCGCGAGCCTCGCCTTCCACGCCGACGTGTCGGACGTCGCCGCCGCGCTCGCCGCAGGCGGGGACCCCGGCTTCGTCGTCCTCGACCCCCGCTCCACCGCGTCCTGGGACCAGGGCCACGTCCCCGGCGCGGTCCACCTGCCCACCGCGCTGATCCCCGAGCAGGCCGAGACCCTCCTCGACCAGGGTGTCCCCGTCGTCACCTACTGCTGGGGCCCCGGCTGCAACGGCGCCACCCGCGCCGCCCTCGCCCTCGCCGAACGCGGCTTCCAGGTCAAGGAGATGCTCGGCGGCTTCGAGTACTGGGTCCGCGAGGGCTTCGCGTACGAGACCTGGGAGGGCCCCGCACGCCGCGCGGCCGACCCCCTGACGGCCCCGGTCGACGCGGCGGACTGCGGCTGCTGACCGGGCGCCCCGCCGCTCGAGGTTTCGCGACCGCGAGGCGCGGGGGAGGAGCGCACTCATGCCGCGACTGCCTCATCCCACAGCAGACGAACTCCGCCGCGACCCGCTCCCCCTGCGCGGCCGCACCGCCCTGGTGACCGGCGCCAGCCGGCGGGGCGGCATCGGCCACGCCGTGGCCCGCCGCCTCGCCGCGTACGGCGCGAGCGTCTATGTGCACCACCACGTGCCGCACGACGCCGAGATGCCCTGGGGCGCCGACAGTCCGCAGGCGGTCGCCGACTCCGTGCGCGCGGCGCTCGCCGACCCCGGCGCGCGCGTCCACGAGGGCCCCGCGGACCTGGCGGACCCCGCCGCGCCCGCCGCCCTGGTCGCCACGGCGGCCGAGGCGCTCGGCGGACGCCTGGACGTCCTCGTCGCCAACCACGCCCGCAGCGGCCGCGACGGCACCCTCGACGAGATCGACGCGGACATGCTCGACGCGCACTGGGCGGTCGACACCCGCTCGGTGATCCTGCTCGTGCGGGCGTACGCGCGCCTGCGTGCCGCTCTGCCACCGCGGACCCCCGGCGGGCGCGTGCTGATGATGACGTCCGGCCAGGACATCGCCGGCGGCATGCCGGACGAGCTGGCGTACGCGCTCCAGAAGGGCGCGCTGGCGTCCGTGACCCGTTCGCTGGCGACGACGCTCGCCCCTCTCGCGGTGACGGTGAACACCGTCAACCCCGGGCCCGTGGACACGGACTACCTGACCGGTCAGGCCTACGAGGAGGTCGCCGCCCGCTTCCCCGCCGGACGCTGGGGCATGCCGGACGACCCGGCCAGGCTCCTCGCGTGGCTGGCCACGGACGAGGCGCGCTGGGTCACCGGGCAGGTGATCGCCTCCGAGGGCGGCTTCCGGCGCTGACCCCGGAAGCCGCCGCGCGTCGGGCGGTGGCTCAGAGGGCCGACAGCTCGTCCACCAGGTCGTCCAGGCCGAGGGAGCCCTGCGAGAGCGCCGCCATGTGCCAGGCCTTCGCGTCGAAGGCGTCGCCGTGGCGGCGGCGCGCGTTCTCCCGGCCGAGCAGCCAGGCGCGCTCGCCGAGCTTGTAGCCGATGGCCTGGCCGGGGATCGTCAGGTAGCGCGTCATCTCGCTCTCGACGAAGTCCGCGGGGCGGCTGCAGTGCGCGTCGTAGAACTCCTGCGCCAGAGCGGGCGTCCAGCGCTCGCCCGGGTGGAAGTCGCAGTCCGCCGGGATCTCCAGCTCCAGGTGCATGCCGATGTCGACGATGACGCGCAGGGCCCGCATCATCTGCGCGTCCAGGTAGCCGAGGCGCCGCTCCGGGTCGGTGAGGAAGCCCAGCTCGTCCATGAGGCGCTCCGCGTACAGCGCCCAGCCCTCCGCGTTGGCGCTGACGATGCCGACCGTCGCCTGGTACCGCGACAGGTCCTCGGCGACGTGCGCCCACTGCGCGAGCTGCAGATGGTGGCCCGGAACGCCCTCGTGGTACCAGGTCGACACCAGGTCGTACACGGGGAAGCGGGTCTGGCCCATCGTCGGCAGCCACGTCCGGCCGGGCCGGGAGAAGTCCTCCGACGGAGGCGTGTAGTACGGGGCCGCGGCGCCGCCGGGCGGGGCGATGCGGGACTCCACCCTGCGGACCCGCTCGGCCAGCTCGAAGTGCGTGCCGTCCAGCGCCCCGATGGCCTCGTCCATCAGGTCCTGGAGCCACTGCCGGACCTCGTCCACGCCGTCGATGTGCGTGCCGTGCTCGTCGAGGTGCGCCAGCGCCACCCACGGCGTGGCCGCGCCCGGCAGGATCTTCTCCGCCTCGGCGCGCATCTCGCCCAGCAGCCGGTGGTACTCCGCCCAGCCGTAGGCGTACGCCTCGTCCAGGTCCAGGTCCGTGCCGTTGAAGTAGCGGGACATGACGGCGTAGCGCTCACGGCCCACCGTGTCGGGCGCGTCCGCCACCGCCGGCGCGTACACGTCCCGCATCCAGTCGCGCAGCGCCACCACCGCGCCGGTCGCCGCCTTCGCCGCCGCCTCCAGGTCGCCGCGGAGCGCCGCGGGCCCCTCCGCCGCGAACTCCTCGAACCAGCCGGGACCGCCCGCGGGGCCCGCCCACTCCGTGAGCTGCCCGACGAACGTCGCCGTCGGCCGCGGCGCGCCCAGCAGGCCCCGCTCAAGGCCGAGCGCGAGCGAGGCGCGGTACCCCTCGTACGCGGCGGGGACCGCGCGCAGCCGCTCGGCGATCGCCGCCCAGTCCTCCTCGGTGTCGGCGGGCGTCACCGTGAAGATCTCCCGCACCTCGTGCGGCGGCGTCCCCAGGTTGCCGACGGTCCGCAGGTGCTCGTCGGCCTCGTGCACGGCGAGCTCCGCCGTCAGGCGCTCCCGCAGCAGCCGCCCGCAGCGGCGCTCGATCGGGGCGTCCGCGCCGGGCCGCGCCTCGGCCTCGTCGAGCCGCGCGAGGGTGGCGCGCAGGAGGTCGGCCCGCGCCGCGTGGCCCGCCGGGGAGAGGTCGGGCAGCTTGCTGTGGCTCTCCTTGACGCCGAGGTAGGTACCGGTGACGGGATCGAGGGCCACGAGCTCGTCGACGAAGGCGTCGGCGACCTCGCGGGGGAGCGGGCCGGAGCCCGCGACGGTGCTGGGGATCTTCGTGTCTGACATGCGGACATCCTGATACGAGACCGGGGCGCGCGTCACGGGCGCGTCGCCGCCCGAGCCCGGCCGCACCCGTACCACCTCCCGTTTTCTTGACTGATCGTTCCAGTCCGGACTAGCGTCTGCCTCATGGCCAGGACCAAGGAATTCGACCCGGACGCGGCGCTCGGGGCGGCACTCGAACTGTTCTGGAGCCGCGGGTACGAGGCCACGTCCATGGCGGACCTCGTCGCGCACCTGGGCATCGGCCGCGCCAGCATCTACGCCACCTTCGGGAACAAGCGCGAGCTGTACCTGAAGGCCCTGGACCGGTACACGGAGCACAGCGAGCCGCCGCTGCTCGACGAGCTCTCCCGGCCCGGCCCCGCCCTGCCCGGGGTACGGGCCGTCGTACAGCGCTTCGCGCACGAGGCCGTCACGGGCGACACCCGGCGCACCGGCTGCTTCGTCACCAACACCGCGGCGGAGCTGGCCCCGCACGACGCGGACGCCGACCGCAGGGTGGAGCGGAACTGGGAGCGGCTCGAGACGCTGCTGTGCTCCGCGCTCACCCGGGCGCGGGCGCAGGGGGAGCTGGCCGGCGACCGCGACCCGCGCGCCCTGGCCCGCATGCTGCTCGTGCTGCTCCAGGGCATCCGCGTGGTCGGCAAGGTCTCCGGCGGCGAGGCCCGGGTGCGGGACGCGGCACGGCAGGCGCTGGCCCTCCTCGGCTGACGCGCCGTACGTCCGAAGTCCCGCGCGGCTCAGAAGCGCCTCGGGCTCCGTCGGTACCTCGTCCTGGTCGTCGCACGCCCGCATAACAGAACGATCAGTCAAGAACGGCGGCCGGAGACCGGCTGCTTCTCCTCTAAGGAAACCCATGGCACAGAAGAAGGTCGCCGTGCTCGGCACCGGCATCATCGGCGCGCCGGTGGCGCGCAACCTGCGAGCGGAGTTCGCCGTGAGCGCGTGGAACCGCACGCCCGCCAAGGCCGCGGAACTGGCCACGCTCGACGGCGTCGTGGCGCACGCCACCCCGGCCGAGGCGGTCGAGGGCGCCGACGTCGTCGTCACCGTGCTCAAGGACGGGCCCGCGGTGCGCGAGGTGATGGAGGCCGCCGCGCCCGCCCTCGCGCCGGGCACGGTGTGGATCCAGCTCAGCACGGTCGGGGCGGACGCCGTCGGCGGCCTCGTGGACTTCGCCGAGCGGCACGGCCTCGTGCTGTACGACGCCCCCGTGCAAGGCACCAGGCAGCCCGCGGAGAACGGGCAGCTCGTCGTCCTCGCGGCCGGGCCGGAGGCCGCGCGGGAGAGGGCGCGGCCCGTGTTCGACGCGATCGGGAGCCGCACGGTGTGGGTCTCACCGGAGCCCGGGGCCGCGAGCCGCCTCAAACTCGCTCTGAACAGCTACGTGTTCGCCCTCACCCACGGCGCCGCCGAGAGCCTCGCCCTGGCCGAGGGGCTCGGCGTCGACCCCGCGCTGGTCGTGGACGTGGTCGCGGGCGGCCCGCTGGACAGCCCGTTCTTCCGCGCCAAGGCGGCCGCCATGCTGGCGGGCGCGTACGACCCCAGCTTCTCCGTGGCCAACGCGGCGAAGGACGCCCGCCTGGTCGTGGAGGCCGCCGGGGCCGCCGGTGTCCCGGTGGACGTGACGGCGGCCGGCCTTCGGCGGTTCGAGCGGGCGGCCGCCGCGGGCCACGGCGACAAGGACATGGCCGCCTCCCGCCTGGCCCCGGACGCGGCTGCCTGAGCCTCGCATCCGGCCGCCTGAGCCTCCCGCCCGGGACTCCGGCCGGGAGGCCCCCTGCGCCCGGCGTCCGAGGCCCCGGGCGGGGCGCCGTCGGGGCCGGGGCTCCGGCTCCGACGGCGCCTCCCGCGCTACGGGCGGCGGTCGTACGGCAGCGGGGAGCGCACCGCGGTGGTGTCCAGCCGGGCGGTGATGACCAGCGTGCCCTCCTCGATCTGGAAGTCGAGGGGCAGGGCGAGGCCGCGCATCGCCGCGACCATGCCGGTGTTGGAGGACTGCGTCACCGCGTAGACGCTGTCGCAGCCCGCCTCGGTCGCCATGGCCACCAGGCGGGCGAGCAGCTCCCCGCCGATGCCGCGCCGCTGCCACGCGTCCTCGACGAGCAGCGCGATCTCCGTCTCGTCGCCGTCCCACAGCAGATGGCCGAGGCCGACGATCCGGCCGGAGGCGGTGCGGGCCGCGAGCGTACGGCCGAAGCGCGGGCTCAGCAGGTGGTTGAGGTAGCGGTCGGCGTCCCCCACCGGGCCGTGGTAGCGCATGCTCAGGGTGTGCGGGGAGCAGCGCTCGTGCATGGCCTTCGCGGCGTCGAGGTCGGCGCCGTCGGCGCGGCTGACCGTGATGTCGCTGCCCTCGGCGAGCGTGAGGACGTCCCGGCCGCGCGGCACGCGCGGGCCGAGCCGGGTGTCGAGCTCCACCAGCGCCCGCGCGCGGGCGAACTCCGTCGGCGTGAAGGGCAGGTGGGGCCGCTCGATCGTGATCACCCCGCCCTCGGGGGCCCGCAGCCGCAGCACGGTGCCCTCCCAGGCGCCCTCGACCGGCACCATGTCGTCGGGGCCGCCTCCGGCGGAGCCGTGCCCCCCGGGCGCGGGCCGGGCGGGCAGGGAGCGGATCGTGCACCGGCCGAGCAACTGGCGCAGCGCGAGCGGCAGCTCGGCGGCGTCCAGGGCGGTGCGGGTGGCGAGGCCGAGGACGCGCGTGGGCGCGTCCACCAGGTCGTGCGTGTCCGCCCGCTCGATCCAGGTGCCGGAGCCGCCCGCCCGGGCGACCGCGCGCGTGAGGTCCGCCGCGGGCAGCGCGGCGGGCGCCCGCAGCAGGAACTCGTCGACCGTGCCGTCGCCCAGCGGGTGCGTCTGGAGGCTGAGGATGTCGACGCGCTCGTGCGCGAGCGCCGTGCACAGCGCGGCGAGAGAGCCCGGCTCGTCGCGCACGGTCGTGCGCATGCGCCACAGGGCCGTCTCCTCCGGCGGCCCCGCCGGGACGGGAGCGGTCCCCGTCCGGTCGCCCGCGGCGGTGGCACCGGCCGGCGCGGGGGTGCCCCGGTCCTCCGTGGCGGAGGGCCGGGGGCCGGTATCGGTCGCGCCCGGGCCGGGCGGCGCGTGCGTGTGGCGCCGCGCCCACCAGGTGTGGAACCCGGCCGTGGCGACCAGCACGACCGCCGAGACGAGCAGCAGCTCGGGCCCGTCCGGGCCGTGTCCCACGAGGTTCGCCACGGCGTCCGCGACCGCCACCGCCGTGAACAGCGCGGCCAGCTCGATGACGTCCCGGCGCCAGTGGTGCACCGGCCTGCCGTGTTTCCTGCGTGTCACATCAGACATGTCAGCACTCATACGGCCACTCTGGCCCACGGGTGTTGCGTGATCACAAACGCTCTGTGACCGATGAGTTAAGTGCGGTTCTGCCGGTTTGGCCCCCTTTTGGCGGCTCTTTCGGTCGCTTTTCTGTCCACTTCGGATGTCCATCGATCTCCCCCGTCGGC
The DNA here is from genome assembly GCF_030010595.1 of Streptomyces sp. CC224B. NCBI lineage: Bacteria > Bacillati > Actinomycetota > Actinomycetes > Kitasatosporales > Streptomycetaceae > Streptomyces > Streptomyces sp. CC224B. Next base: position 9,990 of record NZ_JASCXL010000071.1, read on the forward strand.
CGTACCGGCCCCTCGGCCGGTACGGACCCGTCGGCCGGCCGCGGCCACCGGCCGCGCCCGGCTGTGCGCCCGCCGGTGCGCCACCGGCGGACACGGTCCTCCTGGCGTCCGGCGGACGCCCCCGCCGGTGCCTGCCCGGCGGACGCCCCCGCCGGCGTCCGACCGGCGGCCGCGCCCGGCCGTCACCGGCCGGTCACGCGCGTCCGCCGGAAGCTCACTGACCCACGCGCCCCGGCCGCAGCACCTTGGTGAACAGGACGCCGCCCCCCTGCTGCCGCAGCCGTACCGTCATCTCGCCGCTGTCGCCGTCGATGTCCACCTCCCCGTAGTAGGGCGGTGTCTCCGCCGGCGACGTGTTGGCACGGTCCGGCGCTTTGACGAACGTCTGGTCCGGACCGAAGGTTCCGTCGAGTTTCACCGCCGGGAAGCCCCCCGCCGCGAGCGGACCGGACACGAACTCCCAGAAGGGCGCGAAGTCCTTGAAGGCGGCGCGTGAGGGATCGTAGTGCTGCGCCGAGGTGTAGTGCACGTCGGCGGTCAGCCAGACGGTGCCCGTGATGCGACGGTGCTTGATGTGCCGCAGGAGTTCAGCGATCTGCAGCTCACGCCCGAGCGGCGCGCCCGGGTCGCCCTGTGCCACGGCCTCGAAGTCCGTCCGCCCGTCCGGGACGACCAGACCGAGCGGCATGTCGGAGGCGATCACCTTCCACACCGCGCGCGACCGCGACAACTCCCGCTTGAGCCAGGCGAGCTGCTCGGCGCCGAGGATGCCCGTCGCGTCGTCCGGCTGCCGGTTCGGCGAGTTGGCGTTGCGGTACGTGCGCATGTCCAGGACGAACACGTCCAGGAGCGGGCCGTGCCGCAGCACCCGGTACACCCGCCCGTCCCGGGCGCCGGGACGCTGCGTCGAGAGGGGGTAGTACTCGCTGAACGCCCGCAGCGAACGGGCCGCGAGGACGTCGACGTTCTTCTCCGTGTAGCGCGGGTCGTCGAGGATCTGCCCCGGGTACCAGTTGTTGCGCACCTCGTGGTCGTCCCACTGCACGACGGACGGCACCTGCGCGTTGAAGCGGCGCACGTGGGCGTCGAGCAGGTTGTAGCGGAAGTTCCCGCGGAACTCCGCGAGGGTCTCGGCGACCTTCGACTTCTCCTCGGTGGTGATGTTCCGCCACACCCGCCCGTCGGGCAGCGTCACGCTCTCCTGGATGGGGCCGTCGGCGTAGACGTTGTCGCCGCTGCACAGGAAGAAGTCGGGGTTCCGCTTCCGCATCTCCTCGTACACGCGCCAGCCGCCGAGGTCGGGGTTGATGCCCCAGCCCTGGCCCGCGATGTCCCCGGACCACAGGAAGCGCACGCCGTCCCGGCGCCGCTGCGAGACCGTGCGGAACGTCCCGGTGACCGGCTCCCCGGCGCGCCGCGGGTCGTCCGGGTCGGCCAGCAGCACGCGGTAGTGGATCTGCTCGCCGGAGGGCAGACCGCGCAGCCGCGTCGTGCCGGTGTAGTCGGTGCCCGGGCCGAGCAGGGGGCCGTACCAGCGCGTGGGTCTGCGGAACGACTCGGTGGCGGAGGTCTCCACGACCATGCGGGCGGGGCGGTCGGAGCGCACCCACACGAGACCCGAGTGCGCGCCCACGTCGCCCGTCTGCACGCCCCACCGGGCGCGGGGCCGGCCCGAGCGGGCGAAGGCCGGGGCACCGCCGCCGAGCGCGGGCACGGTGAGCGCCGCGGGCACGGCGAGGGAGCCGCGCAGCAGGCTGCGGCGGCGCGGGGACGGGCTCGGCGGACGGTGTGACATGAAGACGCCTCCAGGAACGGCGGTCGGTCGGTGTGCGGTGCCACGTCTACTGCCACGTCACGGCCCGCGCACGAACCCCAAGTGAACAACTGGCCATGGCCTTGGGGGAAGCGTCACGCGGCACGCACGGGTCCTGGTCCCGTGGTCGTACGCCGCGGGTACCGCGCACCGGGACCGGCGCCCGATGCCCGCGGGACCGGCCGGTTCCTACAGTCGTCCCGTGCGGCGCGCCGCACGCCCACCCGTACCTGAGGAGAGCCCCCGTGCCCGTCAACGGCCGCAGCCACATCCGTATTGCCCGCCCGTCACGCGACCTCGCCGCAGCGGAGCGCTTCTGGGTGGGAGGGCTCGGCCTGGACGTCGTCTTCCGCAAGGAGCAGGGCGGCGGTCCTGGCGAGCACGCCCTGCTCATGGTCGGCTGGCCGGACGCCTCCTGGCACCTGGAGCTCGTCCACGAGGCGGCGGCCCCCGTGCGGCCGCGGCCCACCGAGGAGGACCTGCTCGTCGTCTACGTCGACGGCGAGGTCCCGGACGACCTGGTCGCCCGGCTGGAGGCGCACGGCGGCAGGCGGGTGCTCTCGCCCAACCCGTACTGGAACGAGTGGGGCGTCACCGTGGAGGACCCGGACGGCTACCGGCTGGTGCTCAGCACGCGCGCGTGGTCCAACTCCTGATCCGGTGCCCCGGCGCGGCTGGTGTCGAGTATGACGCGGGCCACGCGCGCGGGGTCGTCGTTCATCGGCACGTGGCCGCAGCCGGGCAGCCGTACGAGCCGGGCGTCCGGCACGGCCCGCTTGGCGCGCAGGCCCTGGCGGCGCAGCAGCAGCCGGTCGCGGGTGCCCCACGCTATGGTCACCGGCAGGCCCGGCACGTCGTCGCGGAACACCACCCGGCGCCCGGCGGACAGGGTCGGCTCGAACCCCGTCGCGTGCCGCAGCGCGAGCGTCTCGGCGACGACGGCCTCCGGCGCCCTGCGGGCCGGGCGGGCGTAGATGGTGCTCGTCAGCGCCGTACGGCCCGCGGCGGAGCGCGACAGGCGCTCGATCGTCGGCAGCGGCATGGCCATGGCGATCCGGCGCATCGCGAGCAGCGTCGTGAACGCGTACCGGCGCTCCGCCTGCGTCCAGAAGCCGGCGGGCGACAGCGCCGTGACGGACCGCACGAGCCGCACGCGGCCGAGCTCCAGGGCGAGCAGGCCGCCGAGGGAGTTGCCCGCCACGTGCGGCCGCCCTATGCCCAGCGCCTCGCAGAACGAGCCGAGCACGGGCACCACCGTCGCCAGGTCGTACGGGAGCCCCTCCGGCAGCGCCGGTGACGCGCCGAAGCCGGGCAGGTCCACCGCTATCACGTCGTGCTGGGCCGCCAGGATGCCGACGACCGGGTCCCAGGCCTGGCGGTGGTGCCCGATGCCGTGCAGCAGCAGCAAGGGCGCGCCGCTGCCCGTGCGCCGGTAGGAGACGGTCACCGTGCGCGGCCCCCGGGGCGACTCGACGCCGAAGGAGACCTCGGCCGCCTCTGCCACCCCTGACGCCCCTGTCACCTCTGCGGTCATGACGACTCCTGTCTTAGACACCTTGTCAGCAACAATTACCGCTCGGTAGTGCCGAGTTCAAGGGGTCTGCCGCACCCGGGGTGCGGCGGCCCGGGGGCGGGCCACTGTGATCCTCGTCCGCCCTGCCCCGCGCGGGTGGACAGCCGGACCCCCCGTGAGCTGGGATGGAACCGTGGCTACCGACACCGTGACCGACGTCTTCGAAGAACACCGGCCCGTCCTCCTGGGTGTCGCCTACCGCATGCTCGGCCGGGTGGCCGACGCGGAGGACGTCGTCCAGGACGCCTGGCTGCGCTGGTCGGCCGCCGACCGCGACCAAGTGCGCGAACCCCGCGCCTACTTGGTGCGCGTCACCACCCGCCTGGCCATCGACCGGCTGCGCCAGGCCCAGTCCCGCCGCGAGTCCTACGTGGGCCCCTGGCTGCCCGAGCCCTTCGTGACCGACTTCGGGCCGACCGTCCCCGACACCGCCGAGCGCGCCATGCTCGCCGACTCCGTGTCGCTCGCCGTCCTCGTCGTCCTGGAGTCCCTCTCGCCCCTGGAGCGCGCGGTGTTCGTGCTCCGCGAGGCCTTCGGGTTCCCGTACTCCGAGATCGCCGTCACGCTCGACCGCGGCGAGGCCGCCGTGCGCCAGCTCGCCGGGCGCGCCCGCAAGCACGTCGAGGAGGGCAGGCCGCGCTACCAGGTCGACCCCGCCGAGCGGCGCGACCTGACCGAGCGGTTCCTCGCCGCGGCCGCCGACGGCGACCTGGAGGGGCTGATGTCGCTGCTCGCCCCGGACGTGCGCCTGGTGGGCGACAGCGGCGGCAAGGCCAGGGCGCCGCTGCGGACCCTGGAGACCGCCGACAAGGTGGGCCGCTTCCTCATCGGCGCCGCGCGCAAGAGCGCGGCGGAGGTGGAGGGCTTCGAGTTCCGGTTCATGGAGCTCAACGGCGCCGACTCCGTCGTCGTCCTGGTGGACGGCAAGGTGGACTCCGTCTTCCAGGTCGAGGCCGTCGACGGTCGTATCCAACGCGTCTTCATCGTGCGGAATCCGGACAAGCTCGTGAGCCTCGCGCGCTGAGCCGCCGCCGCGCCCGACGAAGCCCTCGCCCGTGCCACGGGCGGGGGCTTCCTGTCGTGCGCACGTGAACGCGACGTATCGGATTCCGTCACCCCGGGGGGTCGGGTGTCGCACCCGCGCGAACACCGCATGAATGCTCTGTGGCACCACTTCTGTGCGGTCCGTAACGGAAGGAGGATTGGTCTTGACCAAGGATGAGCGCGGCTCTATCGTCGCTGAGATAGTGCAGGAACCTTTAATAAACAAGGCGCTGAAAAGCCGCCTGCGCACGGCGATTGCGGAGGACAGGGTGGGGACCACGCAGCTCGAATCGGTGCCGGAGCCGAAGTACTGGCACCTGAAGACCGTGCTCAGCGAAGCACTCGACTCCGAGTTCGCCGTCGGCGAGATCCTGCCGAACGAACGGGACCTCGCGGCCCGCTTCGGCGTCGCCCGCGCGACCCTGCGCCAGGCCCTGGAGCAGCTCGAGCTGGAAGGCAGGCTGCAGCGCCGCCGCGGCGTCGGCACGACCGTCGCCCCGCCACGCATGGGCGTGGCCGTCACCACCGAGCGGGGGAGCTGGCCCGGCGCGGCCGGCGACGACTGGCAGCCCGCGGACAGCGAGCCCGCCGTCCCGCCCGCCGACGTCGCCCGCACCCTGGGGACCGCCCCGGACGAGCCGGTGCACACGGTGCGCCGCACCCGCGTCTCGCACGGCCAGCCCGTCGCCGCCGAGCTGCTGTACGTGCCCGCGGCCTCGGTGCCCGACCTCACCGCCATCGACGCCCCCGCCGGACCCGCACGCGCGCGTGCCGTCCTGCGCGAGCTGGCCCGGCTCGACCTGGAGGGCCAGGACCGCGCCGTCGAACTCGGCTCGGCCCGCGCCGACGACGCCAGGGCCCTTGACCGCCTGCCCGGCGCCCCCGTCCTGGTCGTCACCACCCGCTTCCTCGCCGACGGCCGCACGGCGGCCCTCTCGGTGGCCACGTACCGCGCCGACACCTGCCGCCTCACCTTCGGCGACGAGGGCGCGGTGGAAATCCACCACGGTCCGCAACAGCGCGCTTCCTGAGCCACCTCGCCCCTGGCCCGTCCGCGTCCGGGGCCGGTGGTGCGTGACGCTCGCGTCCGCATCAGTCCGTCCTGGAGCGCGCGACGGCGACCATCTCAGCCCGTCCGGCGTTTGAGGACGAGCGCGGAGCGCGACAGGGGGGGGAGGGGGCGAAGCCCCCAAACGCACCCAGGGACGCACAAAAGCCCCGGAGCCGCGGGCGGCAGGGCCGCGGGGCCCAAGGGCAGCAGCCCCGGGCGAACCCCACCCCCCCCGGGGCAGCGGGGCCGAGCCCCGCGCACTACCGCCCCGCGGTCACCGCGCCCTCCACGGCGAAGAGCTCGTCCTCGACATGGTCGAGGGCAAGCCGCAGCGCACCGGTCGCCACAGCCGCCTCCCCCAGCACGGACAGCGCCACCCGGGGCGGCCGCAGGCAGTAGCGGGCCAGCTCGCGGCGCAGCGGCTCCAGGACGCCGTCCAGGCCCGCCGCCCAGCCGCCCACCACGACCAGCTCCGGGTCGAGCGCAAGGACCAGCGCGGCCACGTCGTGCACCAGGCGCCGGATGAAGCGGTCCACCGCCGCCAGCGCGCGCTCGTCGCCCTCCCGCGCGTGCGCGAAGACCTCCGCCACCGCCTGCTCGTCGAGCGGGTGCAGCGGCTCGTCCGTGGTCGACAGGAGCGTCTCCGGCTTCACCTCCCGGCCCAGCAGGTGCAGCGCGCCGATCTCGCCCGCCGCGCCGCCGTACCCGCGGTGCAGCCGGCCCCCGATCAGCGAACCGGCCCCGGGGCTCAGCCCGGCCAGCACGAACACCACGTCGTCCGACTCCGTCGCCGCGCCCTTCCAGTGCTCGGCGACCGCCGCCGCGTTGGCGTCGTTCTCCACCAGGACCGGGCACTTGAAGGAGCGGCGCAGCCGCTCACCCAGCGGCAGGCCCGTCCAGCCCGGCAGCGCCGTGCTCAGCCGCACCGAGCCGTCCGCCTCCACGATGCCCGGGCTGCCCACGCCGACCGCGCGCAGCGAACCGCGGGCCACCCCGGCCCGGCGCAGCAGGTCCGCGACGGCGCCCCGCAGCCGCTCCAGGCGCTCGTCCGCCGCCGCCGTCTCCGAGACGTCCTTCGCCGCCGTGCCGAGGACCTTGCCGTGCAGGTCCGACAGGACGGCGGCCACCCGGTGCGGGCCGATCTCCAGGCCCAGCAGATGGCCCGCCTCCGACCGGAAGCGGAACTTCCGCGCGGGGCGTCCCTGACGCCGCGCGGCCCCGTCGTCGACGTCCGTCTCCACCACGAGACCGGCCTCGATGAGCCCCTCGACCACGCCCTCGACCGTGGGCCGCGACAGGCCCGTCGCCCGGGTGATCTCCGTGAGTGTCGCGACATCCGCGGCGCGCAGCGCGTGCAGCACCACCGAGGAGTTGATCCGCCGTAGCAGAGAAGGATCTCCGCCGGTCAGCCGCCCCAACGTCCGTCCTTCCGTCCCGTGCGCATGATGGCCGGATCGTACTCGGAAGCCGTCGACCGGGGCGAGTGCCGATCCCGCCGCCGCGGCCGGGCCCCGCTCACCCCGGAGCCACGAAACCGGACTCGTACGCGGCGATCACCGCCTGCGTCCGGTCCCGGGCGCCGAGCTTCGCCAGCACCGCGCTCACATGCGACTTGACGGTCTCCGTACCGACGACGAGCCGCTCGCCGATCTCCGCGTTGGACAGGCCGCGCGCCATCAGCCGCAGCACCTCCTCCTCACGCCCCGTGAGCCCCGCCCGCGCGAACGCCGCCCGGGCACCGTCCTCGCCCCGCTCGCGGCCGTGGTCGGCCGCCAGCCGCCGTACCGCCGCCGGGAACAGCAGCGACTCGCCCTCGGCCACCAGGCGCACGGCGTGCACGATCTCCGCGGGCCGGGCCCGCTTCAGCAGGAAGCCGTCGGCGCCCGCGCGCAGCGCCTCGTACACGTACTCGTCGTTCTCGAAGGTCGTGACGACCAGGATCTTCGGCGGGTCCGGCACCGTGCGCAGCACCGCGCGGGTGGCTTCGATGCCGTCGAGCAGCGGCATCCGTACGTCCATGGCGATCACGTCGGGCCGCAGGCTGCGGGCCAGGGGGATCACCGCGGCGCCGTCGGCGGCCTCGCCGACGACCTCGATGTCGGGCTGCGCCTCCAGGACGGCGCGCAGCCCCGCGCGGACGAGGGGCTCGTCGTCGACGAGCAGGACGGTCACGGACACCCGGCCAGCCTAGGTCACGCGGGACGCGGGCCCGCACGGCGGGTGACGGGGCATCAGCGCAACGGCAGTTCGGCGCGCACCCGCCACTCGCCGTCGCACGGCCCGACGCGCGCCTGCCCGCCCAGGAGCACGGCCCGCTCCCGGATGCCGCGCAGCCCGCTGCCGCCGCGCCCGGCGGCCTCCGACGCCGGCGGCAGCGCGTTGCGCACGTCGATGACGAGGCGGCTGTCCCGGGCGGCCACCCGCACCCGCACCGGGACCGGCCCCGCGTGCCGCAGGACGTTCGTCAGCGCCTCCTGGAGCATGCGGTAGCCCTCCCGCGACACGGGCCCCGGCAGCCGCTCCACCGCGCCCGTCACCTCCGCGTCGACCGTCGCCCCCGAGGCCCGCGCGGAGTCCAGGAGCCGGGCGGCGTCGGCGAGGGTGGGCCGCTGCCGCGCGGGCCGCCCGTCCTCCCGCAGCACGCGCAGCACCCGCTCCAGGTCCTCCAGGGCGTCGCGGCCCGTCTCCTCGATGGCCTCCAGGGCGCGGTCGGTGAACTCCCGGTCGGCCGCGGCGCGCGCGGCGCCCGCCTGCACGACCGCCACGGTCAGCGCGTGCCCGATCGAGTCGTGCAGCTCACGGGCGATGCGGTTGCGCTCCAGGAGCTGCTCGGTGCGCTCCTCCAGGGCGGCGAGCCGCTCGGTGGGAGAGGGGCCGAGGAGGTTGCGGGCCGCCGCCGCCATGAGGGCCCCGGAGGCGACCACCAGGGCGAGCAGCGCCAGCAGCGGCAGCGGCACCAGCGCCGCGTCCCAGGCGCCGAGCCCCGGCCGGGGCAGCACCAGACCGTCGTCCTCGGAGGGCTCCGACGCCGTCCCGAGCAGCGCGAGCGCGTACCCGATGAGCTGCGTCGTGGCGACGCCCGTCAGCCAGCCCGCCTCCAGCCGCAGCACCAGCCACAGGGCCGTCCTGCCGCGGTCCCGCCACGAGGCCGAGGGCGCCACGGACACACCGGGGTCGTCGGCCGCCCCGTCGGCGTCCACGCGCGCGTGGGACCCCGGGAACAGCATCAGCCGCGCCTGGAGCCCCTCGGCCCTGCGCATCGCGGGCACCATCGCGGCCGCCACCACCAACGGCACCGGCAGCACCATGATCAGGGCCCAGTCGGCGGCCGTCGCGTCCGTGATGCCGTAGATCGCCCCGGACGCCAGGACGACCGTCGCGGCGATCAGCAGGTGCAGCCACCGGGTGTACGTGACCGCGTGCGTCAGCGGGCGCAGGAAGCGGACGCCGCGGACCACGCGGGCCGACAGGCGCGGGAAGCGGGACATGCGGCCATCGTGCCAGCCCGCGCGCGGGTCACGGCTCCCCCGCACGGGGGAGACGATCTCCACCGACGGGGGAGGACCAAGACCCCACCCGGCCGCGACAGTTGCCCCATGACCAGCATCGACGTCCACCACCTCACCAAGGAGTACGGCACCAGGCGCGCGGTCGACGACCTGACGTTCGGCGTCGCCCCCGGCCGGGTCACCGGGTTCCTCGGCCCCAACGGCGCCGGGAAGTCCACCACGTTGCGCCTCGTGCTCGGCCTCGACCGCCCCACCTCCGGCACCGCCACCGTCGGCGGCCGCCCCTACGCCGCGTACGACGAACCGCTGCGCCAGGTCGGCGCGCTGCTCGACGCCCAGGCCGCCCACGGCTCGCGCACCGCCCGCGACCACCTGCGCGCCCTCGCCGTCAGCAACCGCATCGCCCCCGGGCGCGTGGACGAGGTCCTGGAGGAGGCCGGTCTCACCGCCGTCGGCCACAAGCGGATCAAGACGTTCTCCCTGGGCATGCGCCAGCGCCTCGGCATCGCCGCCGCGCTGCTCGGCGACCCGGCCGTGGTCCTCCTGGACGAGCCGTCCAACGGCCTCGACCCGGAAGGCATCATCTGGATCCGCGAACTGATGCGCGGCCTCGCCCGCGAGGGCCGGACCGTGCTCGTGTCGAGCCACCTGATGAACGAGACCGCGACGTTCGCCGACCACCTGGTGGTCCTCGGCCGGGGCCGGCTCCTGGCCGACACCCCGATGCGGGAGTTCATCGCCGCCCACTCCACCCGGCGCGTCCGCACCCGCACCAGCGACCCGGCGCGGCTCCGCGCCGCCCTCGCCCGCGCCGGACACACCCTGGAGGACGCCGGTGACGGCCGCTGGAGCGTCGAGGGCGCCAGGGCCGAGGACATCGGCGCGCTCGCCGCGCGCGAGGGCGTACCGCTCCAGGAACTCGCCGACGAGGAGGCCTCCTTGGAGGAGGCGTACCTGTCCCTGACGGCCGAGGCCACGGAGTTCTCCGCCCCGGGTGCGTCCGCCGTACCCGAGGCACCCGCTGAGCCCACCGCCCGCACCGAGACCGCCCCGGCCGCCCCGACCGCCCCGGCCGACCGCCGGGCCGACGCGCCGCCGACCGCCCCGACCCACCGCCGGGAGGCCTGACCATGTCGACCACCGCCGTCCTCCACGCCGAGTGGATCAAGCTCAAGACGCTGCGGGGCACGCTCCTCTCGCTCCTCGCCGTGTTCGGTGCCACCCTCGCCGTCACCGTCCTGGCGTTCGCCACCGTCGGCCGGGCGGAGGCCGACAACGCCGACGCCGAACCCGTCTTCGACGCCTTCTACGCCCTCAACTTCGGCCAGATCGCCGCCCTCAGCTTCGGCACCACGGCCGTCAGCTCGGAGTACGTGACCGGGGCCCTGCGGATCTCGCTGGCCGCCGTGCCCCGCAGGGGCCTGTTCTACGCCGCGAAGACCGCCGTGGTCGGCGCGGCCGCCCTGCTCGTGGGCCTCGCCACCAGCTTCGCCGCCTTCCTCGCGGGCCAGGCCTTCCTCGGCGGGTACGCCATCGGGCTCGGCCACCCCGGGGCGCTGCGGGCCTGCGTCGGCGGCGGCATCTACCTGGCGCTGATGGCACTGCTCGCGGCCGGCCTGACGACCGTGCTGCGCAGCGGGGCGGCCGTGCTCAGCCTGCTCATCCCGTTCCTGCTCATCGTGTCCTTCGTGGTCGGCGACGTCGCGGGCGGCGCCGCCCAGTTCCTGCCCGACCGCGCGGGCCAGCAGATCCTGCACGAGGACCCGGCCGGCACGCTCGGCGCCTGGTCGGGGCTCGCGGTGACCGCGGCCTGGAGCGCGGCGGCGCTGCTCGCCGGGTGGTGGGCGCTGCGGCGCAGGGACGCCTGACCCGCGGCCCCCACGGCCGCGGTGACTGATTGTCAGTGGTGCCCGCTTTACTGGACGGCATGAGCGACGGTATGAGCAGCGCGGACGACCTCGCGACGATCGACCTGCTGCGCGCCGGGGAGTTCCCCGAGGCGCCCGGCAGGTCGGGCGCCGGCCGCGCCGGACCGGGGTTCCACCTCGCGGAGTTACGGACGTACGAGCCGGGGGAGGACGACGACGGCACGGCGTACGCCGACGCGGAGGAGCAGTTCGAGGCCGAGCGGGACGCGCTCGCGGTGCTCCTGACCGGGCGCTGGGGCCCCGCCCAGGTGTTCAGCCTGGCCGGTGCCTTCGCCCGTCACGTGGCCGGGGCGCGGGACGTGCCCGAGCCGTGGGCGTCCGTCAGCGAGACCGTGCCCGACGTGCACCTGTGGCGGGCCGGACGGCACTGGATAGCCGTCGGCGTGGCCCGGTGGGGGGAGCGGGGCGCGCTGCAGCTGCTCGCGCTGGTGACGGAGGTCGACCCGCCGTAACCCGTCCCGTCGCCCCCGCCCTGCCGCTGCTGCCGCCCAAGGCTCAGGCGTCCGCCGGAAGCCCCAACCGGCCGTAGGGGGACGGCAGGAAGAAGCGCGCGACGTCCGCCTCGGACACGTCCGCGAGGCGCGCCGGCGACCACCGGGGCGCGCGGTCCTTGTCGACGACCTGCGCGCGGACGCCCTCCGGGAAGTCCGGCGCGGTGAGGCACGCGCACGACGTGCGGTACTCCTGGCGCAGCACGTCCTCCAGGGACCCGAGGGCGCGCGCCCGGCGCACGGCGGCGAGCGTCACCTTCAGGGACGTCGGCGAGCGCGAGAGCAGCGTCTCCGCGGTCTCCTTCGCGGCGGGCTCGCCACAGGCCAGCAGTCGGTCGACGATCTCCTCCACGGACCCGGCGGCGTAGCAGGAGTCGATCCACTCCCGGTGCGCGGCCAGCTCGCCCCCGGGCGCCGCCTCGGCGTACGCGGCCACCGCCTCGTCCACCTCCCGGTGGGCGAGCGCCGCCACGAAGTCACCGAGCCGCCCGGCCGGGACGAAGTGGTCGGCGAGCCCGCACAGCAGCGCGTCCGCGGGCCCCGCGGAGGCGCCCGTCAGGGCCAGGTGCGTGCCCAGCTCGCCGGGCGCCCGCGCCAGCAGGTACGTCCCGCCGACGTCCGGGACGAAGCCGATGACGGTCTCCGGCATCGCGACCCGCGAGCGCTCCGTGACGACCCGCACGGCGCCGTGGGCCGAGACGCCCACGCCGCCGCCCATGACGTAGCCGTCCATGACGGCGACGTACGGCTTGCGGTAGCGCGCGATGCGGGAGACGAGGAGGTACTCGTCGTGCCAGAAGGCCGCCGACGCCGCGCCGCCGCCCGCGAGGATGTCGTCCCGTACGGCCCGGATGTCGCCGCCCGCGCACAGGCCGCGCTCCCCGGCGCCGGTCACGACGACCGTGGCGACCGTCTCGTCCCGCTCCCAGGCGGTGAGCGCGTCGTCGATGAGGCGGACCATCGTGTGGTCGAGGGCGTTGAGGGCGCGGGGCCGGTTCAGGACGAGGTGGCCCGCGCGGCCCTCGGTGCGGGACAGGACCGGTGGTGCGTCGTGACTCACGGGGTGCTTCCGTCCTTCGTAGGTACGCCCTGGGGTTCGTCCGGGGGTACGTCCGGACGCGCGTCCGGGCGTGCGTCGTCCTGAGCCGGTGGAGCGGCCGGGGCCTGCGCCGGTGGCGGGGCCTCAGCCGGTGGCGGAGCCTGAGGCCGGGCCGAAGCCGGGCCCGGCCGCCCCGGGTCCTGGAACGCCGCGAGGATCCGCTCCGCCGCCGTCGTCGCCGTCACCGTGCCCTCCCGCACGCCCCGTTCCAGCTCGGGCGCGAGCCGGCGTACCTCGGGGTGGGCGTGCAGCCGGCCGAGCAGCTCCTCGCGCACCATCGTCCACGTCCAGTCGACCTGCTGGTCGCGGCGCTTGGCGGCGAGGCGCCCGGTGGTGTCGAGCAGCGCGCGGTGCTGTTCCAGGCGGTCCCAGAGCGTGTCCAGGCCCGTGCCCTCGCGGGCGCTGCAACTGAGCACCGGCGGCGTCCACGCGGCGTCCTTGCCGTGCATCAGGCGCAGCGCGCCCGCCAGTTCACGGGCCGCGGAGCGCGCGTCCCGCTCGTGCGGGCCGTCGGCCTTGTTCACCGCGATCACGTCCGCGAGCTCCAGGACGCCCTTCTTGATGCCCTGGAGCTGGTCCCCGGTCCGCGCCAGCGTCAGCAGCAGGAACGTGTCGACCATGTTCGCGACGGCCGTCTCCGACTGGCCGACGCCGACGGTCTCCACGAGCACCACGTCGTAGCCCGCCGCCTCCATCACCACCATGGACTCGCGGGTGGCCTTCGCGACGCCGCCGAGCGTCCCGGCCGTGGGCGAGGGGCGCACGAACGCCATCGGGTCCACCGAGAGGCGTTCCATCCGGGTCTTGTCGCCCAGGATGGAGCCGCCCGTACGCGTCGACGACGGGTCCACGGCGAGCACCGCGACCCGGTGCCCCAGCGCGGTGAGCATCGTGCCGAGCGCGTCGATGAACGTCGACTTGCCGACACCCGGCACCCCGCTGATGCCCACGCGCCGCGCCCGCCCCGCGTGCGGCAGCAACTGCGTGAGCAACTGCTGCGCGAGCACCCGGTGTTCGGCCCTGGTGGACTCCACGAGCGTGATCGCGCGCGCGATGTGCGCGCGCTTGCCGTCGAGCACGCCCTTCACGTAACTGTCGAGATCGATCCTCGGTGCCATGGGGTCAGCGGCTCACTGCCCGGGCGCGGGTTCGGCGGGCAGCTCGTGGCCGAGGCTCCCGGCGAGCCGCCGTACCAGGTCGTACGCCGCGTCCGGGATGACCGTGCCCGGCGGGAACACCGCCGCCGCGCCCGCCTCGTGCAGGGCGTCCACGTCCTGCGGCGGGATCACACCGCCGACGACGATCATGATGTCCTCGCGGCCCTCGGCGGCCAGCTCCTCCCGCAGCGCGGGCACCAGCGTCAGGTGCCCGGCCGCCAGCGAGGACACGCCCACGATGTGCACGTCCGCCTCGACGGCCTGCCGCGCCACCTCCGCGGGCGTCTGGAACAGCGGGCCGACGTCGACGTCGAACCCCAGGTCGGCGAAGGCCGACGCGATGACTTTCTGGCCCCGGTCGTGGCCGTCCTGGCCCATCTTGGCGACCAGGATGCGCGGCCGGCGCCCCTCGGCCTCCTCGAAGGACTCCACCAGCGCGCGGGTGCGCGACACGGACGGCGACGGGCCTGCTTCGGTGCGGTACACACCCGAGATCGTACGGATCTGGCCCGCGTGCCGCCCGTACGCCTTCTCCAGGGCGTCCGAGATCTCGCCGACCGTCGCCTTCGCGCGGGCCGCGTCCACCGCGAGGGCCAGCAGGTTCCCCTCAAGGCCCGTGCCGGAGCCGCGCTCCGCCGCCGCCGTCAGCCTGGCGAGCGCGTCCTGGCAGGCCGCGTCGTCGCGCTCGGCGCGCAGCCGCCGCAGCTTCTCGATCTGCTGGGTCCGCACCGAGGAGTTGTCGACCTTGAGGACCTCGATCTGCTCGTCGCTGTCGACCCGGTACTTGTTCACGCCGATGACCGGCTGCCGCCCGGAGTCGATCCGCGCCTGCGTACGGGCCGCCGCCTCCTCCACGCGCAGCTTCGGGATGCCCGCGTCGATGGCCTGCGCCATGCCGCCCGCGGCCTCCACCTCCTGGATGTGCTGCCAGGCCCGGCGCGCCAGGTCGTGGGTGAGCCGCTCCACGTACGCGCTGCCGCCCCACGGGTCGATGACGCGGCAGGTCCCGGACTCCTGCTGGATGAGGAGCTGGGTGTTGCGCGCGATCCGCGCGGAGAAGTCCGTGGGCAGCGCCAGCGCCTCGTCCAGGGCGTTGGTGTGCAGCGACTGCGTGTGGCCCTGCGTGGCCGCCATGGCCTCCACGCACGTACGCGTCACGTTGTTGAACACGTCCTGCGCCGTCAGCGACCAGCCCGACGTCTGCGAATGCGTGCGCAGCGACAGCGACTTGGGGTTCTGCGGGTCGAACTGCCTGACCAGCTTCGCCCACAGCAGCCGCGCCGCCCGCAGCTTGGCGACCTCCATGAAGAAGTTCATGCCGATCGCCCAGAAGAACGAGAGCCGGGGCGCGAACGCGTCCACGTCCAGACCCGCCTCCCGCCCGGCCCGCAGGTACTCCACCCCGTCCGCGAGGGTGTACGCCAGCTCCAGGTCGGCCGTCGCCCCGGCCTCCTGGATGTGGTAGCCGGAGATCGAGATGGAGTTGTAGCGCGGCATCTTCTGCGAGGTGTACGCGAAGATGTCGGAGATGATCCGCATGGACGGCTTGGGCGGATAGATATAGGTGTTGCGGACCATGAACTCCTTGAGGATGTCGTTCTGGATGGTCCCCGCCAGCTTCTCCGGCGGCACGCCCTGCTCCTCGGCGGCGACGATGTACAGCGCGAGCACCGGGAGCACCGCGCCGTTCATCGTCATCGACACGGTCATCCGGTCCAGTGGGATGCCGTCGAAGAGCTGCCGCATGTCGTAGATCGAGTCGATGGCCACGCCCGCCATGCCGACGTCGCCGGTCACCCGCGGGTGGTCGCTGTCGTAGCCGCGGTGCGTGGGCAGGTCGAAGGCGACCGACAGGCCCTTCTGCCCGGCGGCCAGGTTGCGCCGGTAGAAGGCGTTCGACTCCTCGGCTGTGGAGAACCCCGCGTACTGGCGGATCGTCCAGGGCTGGTTGACGTACATCGTCGGGTACGGGCCGCGCAGGTACGGCGCGATGCCCGGGTACGTGCCCAGGAAGTCCAGGCCCTCCACGTCCGCGCCGGTGTACAGCGGCTTGACCGCGATGCCCTCCGGGGTCTCCCAGAGCAGGTCGTCCGCGTCCTTGCCGGTGACCGCCTCGACGGCGGCGCGCCACTGCTCGGCGGAGCCCCGCGGCGGCGCGTCCGCCTCCAGGCCGATGCCGGAGAAGTCGGGGATCGTCATGGCGCCACTCCCATGAGGTCGAGGGTGGAGGACAGGACGGCGACGGCGTCACAGCCCGCGAAGACGTACGCGTCCACGCCGTCGTACTCGCCGGGGCGCCCGGCGAGGAACACCCGCTCGGCGCCCGCCGCCCTCAGCGCGGCGGCCACCCCGGCCGCCTCCTCCGCGTACAGCGCGTCGCTGGAGCACAGGCACGCGATCGTCGCGCCACTGGCCCGGAACGCCTCCGCGGCCGTGCCGGCGGTCACCGACACCGGGTCGTGGACGGGCTCGACGCCACCCGCCTGGAACAGGTTCGCCGCGAACGAGACCCGCGCCGTGTGCGCGGCGGCCGGGCCGAGCGCGGCCAGGAACACCTTCGGCCGGGCGCCGGTCGCCGCCAGGTGCGCGTCCGAGCGGGCCCGCAGCGCCTCGTACGCCTCGTCGCGGCGCACCCGCGGCAGGCCGCCCGTCGGCCCGGCGGGCGCGGGCTCGCGCTCGACGGGCTTCTCCGCGAGGTTCGGGAACTCGCTCACGCCCGTGACCGGCTCCCGGCGCTTCGCCAGCCTCTTGCTCCGCTCGGCCCAGGTCGCCGCGAGCCGCTCGCCGAGCATCCCGGAGCGCAGCGCCGCCGCCTGGCCGCCCGCGCGCTCGATGTCCTGGAAGAACGCCCAGGCCGCAGCGGCCAGTTCGGCGGTCAGCCGCTCCACGTACCAGGAGCCGCCCGCCGGGTCGACCACCCGCGCCAGATGCGACTCCTCCAGGAGGATCGTCGAGGTGTTGCGGGCGATCCGGCGCGCGAACGCGTCCGGCAGGCCGAGCGCGTGGTCGAACGGCAGCACCGTGACCGCGTCGGCGCCGCCCACACCGGCGGCCAGGCACGCCACCGTCGTCCGCAGCATGTTCACCCACGGGTCACGGCGGGCCATCATCACCGGCGAGGTGACCACGTGCTGCCGCTGCGCGCCCGCGCCCGCGTCGCCGCTCGCCTCGGCCACCCGGGCCCACAGGCGCCGCGCCGCACGCAACTTGGCGATGGTCAGGAACTGGTCGGCGGTGGCCGCGTACCGGAACTCGAGCTGCGCGCAGGCCTCTTGAAGCGGAAGCCCCGCATCCGTGAGCAGCCGCAGATACGCCACACCGGTGGCGAGCGACGCGCCCAGCTCCTGCGCGGCGGAACCGCCCGCCTCGTGGTACGGCAGCGCGTCCACGGTCAGCGCCCGCAGCCCGCCGTACTCGCGCCCCAGGCGCCGCGCGAGCTCCACGGCCGCGTCCGCGCCCAACTCCGCGCCCGTACGCGCCTCGTGACCCAGCGGGTCGGCGCCCAGGTTGCCGCGCACCGCGCTCTTGGCGACCCCCGCCGCCTCGACGAACCCGAGGAACGCGTGCGCCGCCGGCTCGTACTCCGCCCCGGCGTCCAGCACCACCGGCGCCAGGTCCAGGTACACGCCGTCGAGCGCCCGCTCCAGACCGGACACGGGCAGCGCGTCCGGGCCGAGCGCCAGCCACAGCGACGTGACCCCGTTCTCCAGGTCGGCGAGGACGGACTCGTTCGTCCGCGCGGGATCACCCGTCGCGTGCCGCTGCCGTACGTCCCAGCCGGTCGCCGCCCCGCCGACGGCGGAACCGCCCCGGACGAACGGCGCGAAACCCGGATGGCCGACGTCGGCCACGGCGTCACGGGCGGTGTACAGGGGCCGGGTGGTGAGCCCGTCCTCGAGCGCGGTGGACAGCGCTTCCTCGGCCGCCGCCCCCGATACGTCCTTGCCCGACTTGCGCAGTACGCCCTCCACCAGGCGCTGCCACTGCTCATGGGTCGCATCAGGGAAATCGGCGGCCAGCGAAAGCCCGTCGTCAGGCAGGACCGTCATGGTCCGATGCTAGGGCGGAATCCCTACCTCAGGCCGGGGCACCGCTGTGACCTTGCACTCTTCGGATCCTCTTGAACTCGGACGGGCGGGCCGGTATTGCCGGTCGTCACGCACCGGATCTCAGGGGTGACGTGGGGTTGCGCAGGGGTGTGGCCGCCGCGGGGTGCGGGGATAGTGGGAAGGGGGCGCGTGCGCGGAAGGCGTTCCCTCTTCCGCCGCGCGGGGTACTGCGCCAGGGCGTTCCCTCCGCCGCGCGGGGTACTCGGGTGCGACCGACCCGAACTCTTCCGGAAGGAGCGGACGATGAGCTCCGACAGTGGCAGCGGGCCCGCCGGCCCAGGCAAGCGGATCGTGGTCACCGGCGCCACCGGCAACGTGGGCCTGAGCGTGGTGCGCGCCCTCACCGCGGACCCCTCGGTGAACTCCGTCCTGGGCCTGGCCCGCAGACTGCCCGACGAGAAGACGGCCGGGGCCGAGTGGGCGTCGGTGGATCTGGGGGCGTCGGGCGGTCCGGGTGGCTCCGGTGGTCAGAGCGGCTCGGGCGGTCAGGGTGAACCTTTCGAGGGTGACCCCGAGCGGGCCGCCGTGGCGGAGCTCGCGGAGCACTTCGCGGGCGCCGACGCCGTCGTGCACCTCGCCTGGCAGCTCCAGCCCGCCCGGGACCCGGCCACCACCTGGCGGACCAACGTCCTCGGCAGCGTCCGCGTCTTCCGCGCGGTCGCCGCAGCGGGGGTGCCCGCCCTCGTGTACGCGTCGTCGGTCGGCGCCTACTCGCCCGGCCCCAAGGACCGGGCCGTCACCGAGGCCTGGCCGACGCACGGCTGGCCCGAGGCGGCGTACTGCCGGGAGAAGGCCTACCTGGAACGCGTGCTGGACGCCTTCGAGCGCGAGCACCCGCAGATCCGCGTGGTGCGCATGCGGCCCGCCTTCCTGTTCAAGGAGGAGTCGGCGAGCCAGCAGCGCAGGCTCTTCGCCGGCCGCTTCAAGCCCGGGCAGCTCGCCCGGCCCGACCTGCTGCCCGTCCTGCCGGACATCCCCGGCCTGCGGATCCAGGCCCTGCACACCGAGGACGCCGCCCGCGCCTACCGGCTCGCCGCCCTCGGCGACGCACGCGGCGCCTTCAACCTCGCCGCCGACCCGCCGCTGGACGCCCAGGTCCTCGGCGAGCTCTTCCACGCCCGCGTCGTACGGGTGCCGCGCCGCGCGGCCCGCTCCGCGCTCGCGGCGGCCTGGGGACTGCGCCTCGTCCCGGCGTCCCCGCAGCTCTTCGACGCGGTCCTGCGACTGCCCGTGATGGACTGCGCCCGGGCCCGCGCCGAACTGGGCTGGCGCCCCGAACACACCGCCACCGAAGCGGTGGAGGAACTGCTGCACGGCATGCGCCACGGCGCCGGCGCGCCGACACCGCCGCTGACCGGGCGCGCGGTGGGGTGACGTCGGCCAGGGGAGTGACGTCGGACAGTGGGGTGACGTCCCGTATCCGTCGCGGCCGCAGTGGGCCGCGACCCGTCCGAGGAGGACGACCATGACCGGGCGACGTAGCCCAGAGCCCGCGGAGGTGGCGCGTGCCCTGCTCGACGCGCACGGGCTCACGTACGCCGAGGAGGCCGGGATCCGGCTGCGCGACACGCCCCAGCCGCTGTACCAGCTCCTCGTCCTGGCCGACCTGCTCAGCGCCCGCATCCGCGGCGCCACGGCCGTCGCGGCGGCCAAGGAGCTCTTCGCCGCCGGGATGCGCGACGCGCGGCGCATGGCCGAGGCGTCGTGGCAGCAGCGCGTGGACGCCCTGGGCCGGGGCGGCTACCGCCGCTACGACGAGCGTACGTCCACCCAGCTCGGCGACGGCGCGCTGCTCGTCCTGCGCGAGTACGGCGGCGACCTGCGGCGGCTGCGCGAACGCGCCGGGGACGACACCACCGAGCTGAGCCGTCTGCTGCGGCAGGTGCCCGGCATCGGCCCGACCGGCGCCGACATCTACCTGCGCGAGGCCCAGGACGCCTGGCGGATCGCCCCGTACTTCGACACCAAGGCCCTGCGCGGAGCACACCGGCTCGGCCTGCCCGAGGACCCGCGGGTGCTGGCACGGCTGGTCCCGGACGACCGGTACGCGGCCTTCGCGGCGGCGCTGGTCCGCGCGGCCCTGGACAAGGCGGTGGCGGAGAGCGTACGGGAGCGGGCGAGCGCCTGACGGGGACGTGGCACGCGGGGTGGCCGGGGCGGCCGGGGCGGACGGGGTGGACGGCGGTGGGACGTGGCACGCGCGGCGCCGGGGCGGCACGGCGCCGGGGTGGCACGGCGGCGGGACCGGGCGGCAGGGCGGGGTGGCAGGTGGCGGTGGGCGCTCAGGGGTGGGGCGCGCGGTGTTCCAGGGCCAACGCGTGACGCAAGCTGATACAGCTACCGATGCGGCCCCGTGTGGTTTGGCCCGGAACTGCCGGGATACGCGACCGCCGGAACGACCACCGCAGAGCCGACGAGGAGCGAGGATGAGCGACCGGGGCCAGAACAAGACCGGAGCCCTGCGGGACGACGAGCTGAAGAAGGAGATGCGCGGCCAACTCCTGAGCGGCCACGAGACACGGACTCTCGAGGAACTCGAGCTGGAGCCGTCCGGCGAGGACCGGCCCGTGGCCGACCCGGTGCCCGCACCGCCCCGCCCGGGCTCGACACCGCCCGGCATGACCCCCAGGGAAGTGGAACTCCGCGGCGAACTCGCCCGCCACCTGAACCGCCGCGTCTACCCCGCCCACCGCGACGAGCTGGTACGCAGCCTCCGCGACAACCACGCACCGGACCGGCTCGTGGACCTCGCGACCCGGCTCCCCGCGGACCGCCGCTACGCCAACGCCCAGGAGATCGTCCAGGAGCTCGGCGCCGCGTGAGGACGCACGGCACCACGGGCCCGGCCCCCTGCCGCCCCCGGCACGTAAGGGTGGCGTCAACTCCCCGCGCACCGCCGTATGAGAGCTGTCAAGAGCGCCGACGGAGCGGCGGGCGGACGCTTGGCTGCACGGGAACGCACTGGATCCGTGGGCCCGTTCCGCCTCCGCCGACGTCGGCCGTGGGCCTGGCCCGCCCGCACTGTCAGGAGGCGGCACAGCGATGACCCGGGTGCTGGTGGTCGAGGACGACCCGCAGCTCGTACGGGCTCTGGAGATCAATCTCAAGGCACGCACGTACGCGGTGGACGCGGCGGTCGACGGGGCCACGGCCCGGCGTCTGGCCTCGGCACGGCCCCCGGACGTGGTGCTCCTCGATCTCGGGCTGCCCGACATGGACGGTCTCGACCTGATCGGCTGGTTACGCGGGTTCAGTCGCGCGCCGATCCTCGTCGTGTCCGCCCGCCAGGCCTCCGACGAGAAGGTCGCCGCGCTCGACGCGGGCGCCGACGACTACATCCCGAAACCCTTCAGCATGGACGAACTCCTCGCCCGGCTGCGCGCCGCGGCCCGCAGGACCCGGCCCACGGACGGCGAGGAGCAACCCGCCGTCATCGAGACGCCGGGCTTCACCCTCGACCTGCCGGCCAAGAAGGCGCAGCGCGCGGGAAGTCCCGTACGCCTCACACCGACCGAGTGGCACCTCCTGGAAGTCCTCGTCCGCCACCGCGGCCGCCTGGTCACCCAGCAGCAACTCCTCGGCGAGGTATGGGGCCCCTCGCACCGCACCCGCACCAACTACCTCCGCGTCTACATGGCCCAGCTCCGCCGCAAACTCGAACCCGACCCGTCCCACCCACGGCACCTCATCACCGCACCCGGCATGGGGTACCGGTTCGAGGAGTGAGAGCCCGGGGGAGCGGGCGCGCCGTGCGCGGGCCGGTGGCGGCGCGCGCCCCCGGGTCCTGGCGGAAGCACCGCGGCGGGCGGTGTGGCCACCGGGTCCTGGCGAGGCACTGGGGCGGGCGGCGTGGCCGCCGGGTCCTGGCGAGGCACTGCGGCGAGGCACTGGGGCGAGGCGGGGGGTGCGGGCAGCGCGGGCGGGCGCGGTGGAGGGCATGGCCATGACCGCGACTACGGCCGCGACGGCGGACTGCGGGCTGTGGGCGCGGCGGGTCCGCCTCAGGAGCCGTCCGCCAGGTCGACCACCACCGCCGCGTGGTCCGACGGCCACACGCCGCCCACCGGCCCGTCCCCCGCACGCCGCACCGCGAGCACGCGCCCCGCACCGGCGGGACCCGGCGGCCCCACGTGCACGTAGTCGATCCGCACACTCGGCCCGAAGGATGCCGCCACATACGGGTTCGCCATGTCCCAGGTCGCTGACGGCGCACCCGGCTCCGCATACTCCCAGGCATCGATCAGGACGTGGCCGGGCACGGCGGGCGCCGTCCGGTACCCGCCGAGCAGCCGTATCTCGTCGGAATCCGGAAAGGCGTTGAAGTCACCCGTCACCACGGGCGGGAACGGTGTGCCCCCGCCGCGCTTCGCGACGAACTCCACGAGCGCCGCGACCTGCGCGCACCGCACCGCCGACGCGTACGGCGGCGACGTCAGATGTGTCGTGAAGAACGGTACGTCCCCTCCCGGCGCGGCCAGCCGCGTGAACAGCACCGCCCGCCCGTCGTCCGGCCCGTCCGGCGCGGGCAACTGCGCCACCGCCCGCTCCACGACAGGCCAGCGGCTGAGCACCGCGTTGCCGAAGCCCGTCCCCGGCTCACCGGCCCGCCGCTGCCATTCCCCGGGCGCACGCGACGGCTCCCATGTCCAGTGCAGGCCCAGTGCTTCCGCAAACCACCGCGCGAGGTTTTCACCGTCCCGCTCCCACACCTCCTGGAGGCCGACGACGTCGGGCCGCAGCTCCCGCAACACCGTGAGCAACGCCGCGCGCCGCCGCTCCCACGGCCCGAACCTCCACCACACGTTCCACGTGAGTACCCGCACCCGCGTCCTCCCCCCTTGCCCCCAGGCCCCCTTGCCCCCAGGTCCCCCTTGGTCCCTGGTCCCTTTGTCTCCTTGCCTCTTTGCTCCCTGGTGCCCTTGTCTCCTTGCCCGCTTGTCTCCTTGTCCGCCACCGGCCCCACCGACCCCGCCGACATCCCTGGCCCCGACCACACCGACCACATGCACGCGGCCCTTCGCGCGCCCCTTGGCGCGCACCGCTCGCACGGTGCGTTCACTCGTTCCGGGCCCGTGGACCGGCAGGAACGTCAGCAGAGTGTCAGCGTGCGCCCGTTCCCCGTCAACGGAACGTCATGGACGGTCGGTTGGCACGCCGTGCCGGGCATAACGTCACCATGTGGCCGGTGCCCGCCACCGGGCCCCAGGCGCCCTCGCCACCACCGAGCCCGTGGCGCCCCACAACCGACGACGGCCTCGGCCGAGGCCGCTCAAGGAGGAACCCCATGACCCGGCAACTGGTGTCCGGCGAAGACCCCGAGCCCGCCGAACGCGGCCCGGCCGGACCCCTGTTCATCCCCGTCCGGCCGGGACCCGCGGGCTGCGTCGCCCGCCTGTTCCGCACCCCCCTCGGCGGTCGTACCGCCGTCGCCTTCACCTCGGCCCAGCGCCTGACGGCCACGCTCGGCTCCCGGCAGCCCTGGATCCGTCTCTCCGAACCCGCGCTGCGAGCCCTCACCGAACCCCTGGGCGTCGCCCACGTCACCGTCGACCCACGACTCACCGACGCCACGCCGACCGCCCCCCGGCCCTCGGCCCCTGCCACCTCTCCCGTCCCCGTGCCCACTGTGGCACCCCGTCGCCCCACACCCTGGCGGGAACGGGACCCGGAGGCCGTGGCTGCCCTGCGCACCACGGGGGCCACCGCCCTGGTCGGCGCGCCGACCGCCTGGCTCGGCTGAAACGGCGAGGTGACGACATGAAGACGACGAGACCCCACGAGGAACCCGCCATGCCCCTGGCCGATCTGCCCCCGGCCCCCACCCACACCGCGGCCGACGCGCCCCTGGACGCCGCCGACGACCTGACCGTCTGGCCGCACACCACCACACGCCTTCCCCACGGCGACCTCTCCGTCGGCGGCGTGGCCCTCACCGAGATAGCCGACCGCTTTGGCACTCCGGCCTACCTCCTCGACGAGGACGACGTACGCGACCGCTGCCGCACCTACCTCCACGCCTTCCCGGACACCGACGTGCTGTACGCGGCCAAGGCGTTCCTGTGCCGCGCCATGGCCCACTGGGTCGCCGAGGAGGGCCTCGGCCTCGACGTGTGCTCCGCCGGCGAACTCGAACTCGCCGTCACCACCGGCTTCCCCGCCGACCGCATCCTGCTGCACGGCAACGCCAAGAGCCCCCAGGACCTGCACACGGCGCTGCGCCTCGGCGTCGGCCGCATCGTCATCGACAGCGCCTCCGAAATCGCCCGCCTCGCCGCGGCCGTGCCTCGCGGCAGCCGCCAGAAAGTCCTCGTACGGGTCGTGCCGGGCATCGCCGCGGGCGGCCACAGCAAGATCCGCACCGGCACCGAGGACCAGAAGTTCGGCCTGTCCATCACCGACGGCTCCGCCCAGCACGCCGTCGCCCGCATCCTCGACCAGCCCGGCCTCGAACTCGTCGGCCTCCACTGCCACCTCGGCTCCCAGATCACCACGGAGAAGCCTTACCTGTGCGCCGTACGGCGCCTGGTCGGCCTCATGGCACGCATCAAGGACCACCACGGCGTCACCCTGCCCGAACTGGACCTCGGCGGCGGCCACGGCATCGCCTACCGCCCCGGTGAGGACGCCCTCGACATCACCACCCTCGCCCGCAAGGTCCGCGCCGAACTGACCGAGAGCTGCGCGGCCGCCGGCCTCCCCGTGCCCCGCCTGCTCGTCGAACCCGGCCGCGCCATCGCCGGACCCGCCGGTCTCGCCCTCTACCGCGTCCTGTCCGTGAAACGCACCGGGGACCGCACCTTCGTCGCCGTCGACGGCGGCATGAGCGACAACCCCCGCCCCGCCCTCTACGGAGTGCGCTACCTGCCGCGCCTCATCGGACGCCGCTCGACGGCCGCCCCCGCCACCATGACCGTCGTCGGGCGGCACTGCGAAGCCGGAGACGTACTCGCCGCCGACGTCCACCTGCCGGGCGACACCCGCCCCGGCGACCTCTTGGCCGTACCCGTGGCCGGCGCCTACCACCTGTCGATGGCCTCCGGGTACAACTTGGTCGGCCGCCCACCGGTCATCGCTGTCAAGAACGGCCACGCCCGGCTCCTGGTGCGCCGCGAGTCCCTGGAGGACTTCCGCAGCCGGGACGTCGGGCTCTGACGCCCACGGGACGGGCCGCCGCTGCCCCGCCGGCTCCGGACGGCCCCTCCCCATGGCCTCCGTCCCCCTCTCACGACCCGAGGAACCGCAGGATCGCCAGGACCCGACGGCTGTACCCGGTCGCAGCCGTCAGCTCCAACTTGTCGAAGATCGCGTTCACATACTTCTCCACGGCACTCTGCGACACGTGCAACTGCTCCGCGATCGCCGCGTTCGTATGCCCCTGCGCCATCTTGCCCAGCACCTCACGCTCCCGGTCCGTCAGCCGCGACAGCGGATCGGCATGACTGCTGAACGTCAGCAACTGGCGTACCACCTCCGGGTCGAAAGCGGTACGGCCCGCCCCGACCCGGTCGAGCGCGTCCAGGAACTCGTCGACCTGCACCACCCGGTCCTTCAGGAGGTAGCCGACCCCCTCGGTGGCCGTCGTCAACAGATCCGTCGCATACCGCCGCTCCACGTACTGCGACAGCACCAGAACCCCCGTACCCGGCCACGAACGGCGGATCTCCAGAGCCGCACGCAGCCCCTCGTCGGTGTGCGTGGGCGGCATCCGGACATCGACCACCGCCGCGTCCGGCGGGTCCGCCGCGATCGCGTCGAGCAGCGCCCGCGCGTCCCCCACGGACGCCGTCACCTCGTGCCCCTCGTCGGCGAGCAGCCGGGCCAAACCCTCACGCAGCAACGTCGAGTCGTCAGCGAGCATCACACGCACGGCAACTCCGCGGTAATCACAGTGGGACCTCCGGCCGGACTGGCCACACTGAACCTACCGTCCAACGCGGCGACACGACGCGTCAGGCCCAGCAGGCCACCACCTCCCGGATCGGCACCACCCCGGCCGTCGTCCTCGACCCGCAGCCGCAACACCCCCTCGTCGTCCTGCGCGCGCACCGTGACCAGACTCGCCCCCGAGTGCTTCACCGCGTTCGTCACCGCCTCGGCGGCGACGAAGTACGCGACCGCCTGGGCGGCCTGCGGCGGCGTGACCCGCAGTTCGCAGTCCAGCCGCACCGGTATCGCGGCCCGCTCCGCGACCGTCTCCAGAGCGGCGGCGAGCCCACCCTCGTCCAGCGCCGCTGGATACACACGCCACGCCACCTCCCGCAGCTCCACCAGGGCCTGCTGACTCTCCTCGTGCGCCTGTCTCAGCAGCGCCGCCGACTTCTCCGGATCCGGCGTCCGCCGTGCCCGGCCGAGGAGCATGCCCAGGGCGACCAGGCGCTGCTGCACCCCGTCGTGCAGATCCCGCTCGATGCGACGCCGCTCGTCGTGCACGGCCTCCACGACCCCGGCCCGGCTCTCCGCCAGCTCCCCGATACGGAGCTGCATCCGCTGGCGGACGCTGGGACCCAGGAAGTGCCGCGCCAACCGCTCGTCCATCAACGCCACCGCCCGCAGGCCCTGCGTGGACAGGAACAGCAGGAACAGCCCGCCGAAACCGGAAGGCGCCATGGCGACCACCCATCTGTCCAGGTCGATCACGAGCCAGCCCCACAGCAGCAACGAGGCATAAGCACCACCGACCAGGGCGCAGGACAGGACCATCCCGCCGAGCAACCCCACCGGCCAGCGCGTGGCCACGAAAGCGAGCGCGGGCGCGCCCTTCGTCGGCGGGGCTATCTCCGCGCCGTACCACCGGGCCATCCGGCGCCGCTGCGCCTCCGCCCACGCACGGGCGACCCGGGCGAGCAGCCCTCGCTCGCCGCGCCCCGCTCCCGACCGCCCGAGCGTCAGGAGCAGCCAGAGGCCCGACGCCAGAGTGAGCACCAACTCGGCGACGGCGCTGAGGAGTCCGAGCAGCACGCCCACGGCGACGCGCAGCCGGCGACTGAGAAAGCTTCGCATGCTTGATCACGCTAGCCGAGCGGCGGTCCGGGCGGACTGCGGAAAACCGCACAGCTCACTGCGGGCCACCGCAGGCGCCGGCTGCGGCGCCCCGCAGGGCCCCGCTGTGGCCGCCCACAGGGAAGTCTGCGGCGTCCCTCATACCGCCGTGGCCTGCACCTTCGTACCGTCGTATGCATGATCCTCATTGCCGAGCGCGCACTCGCCGCGCACCTCACCACCACCCGCGCCGCCAGCTCGTCCGAAGCTCCCGCGGGCGGTATCGCGGGCTGGGCCGCCGACCTCATGGACTCCCTCGGCGCGGCGGGCGCCGGCGCGGCCGTGGCACTGGAGAACCTCTTCCCGCCCCTGCCCAGCGAAGTGATCCTGCCGCTCGCCGGATTCGCCGCGAGCCAGGGCAAGTTCAGCCTGCTCGCGGCCCTGCTGTGGACCACGGCCGGTTCCGTCGTGGGAGCCCTCGCGCTCTACGCGATCGGGGCCCTCCTCGGCCGCGACCGCACCATCGCCATAGCCGCCCGGCTGCCCCTGGTGAAGACGTCCGACATAGAAAAGACAGAGGCGTGGTTCACCCGCCACGGCACCAAAGCCGTGTTCTTCGGCCGCATGGTGCCCATCTTCCGCAGTATGATCTCGATACCGGCGGGCATCGAGCGCATGCCGCTCCCCGTCTTCCTCGGCCTGACCACCGCGGGCAGCCTCATCTGGAACGGCGTGTTCGTGCTCGTCGGCCACGCCCTCGGCAGCCGCTGGCACGAGGTCACGGACCTGGTCGGCCTCTACTCCAAGGCCGTGCTCATCGTGGTGGCCGTCGTCGTCCTGGTCTTCGTCGTAGTACGCATACGCACAGCAGGCCGCGGCACACACCGGGCACGGACCTGACGGTGCCGGGCGCGCACCACGTTTGCCAAGCCCGACACCTGGGGCGAGCCCAACGCCACGACCGTGCGGGCCAAGCGGGGTGCGCCGCGGGTTCCGCCGGACCAGGCGTGAAGGACCGAAATTGAGCTGGTGGCCGTCAGACGAAGAAGGCGTTCATCCCGGGCACGTCGGAGAGATAGGTCTCGATACTCGCGATCTTGCCGTCGCGGAGCCGGCAGACCGTGGCGAGGTATTCGTCCAGCACGGCGTCTTCCCGGTGCGCCGTGTTGTGCAGGGAGAGCGCCATGTTCTCCCTGCTGACCAGGAGGTGCAGCAGCTCGAAGTTGAGGCCGTACGACGCTATCTGCCGAGCGCGCTCCACCACGGCGTCGGCGCCGTCCGCCGTGCCGGAGATGGTGTTGTCGCCCGGCAGGGTCCAGGTGGCGTCGTCGTGCAACAGGGCACGGATACCGTCCCAGTCGCCCGAGACGAGGGCCTGGTGGAAGGTGCGACCGAGGGCGAGGGCGGCTTCGTTGGTGGACATGGTGCTCCCTTCGGATAGCGCTAAAGCAGTGATCTCCGCTTTAGTGCGACTGTAGGCGCACTGCCCGTTAAGGCGCAAGTCTTTGCTTTAAGGTGGAGGGGTGAACGCTGACGCATCGACGAAGCGGCCCGGCGGCCGTAGCAGCCGCGTCCGTGCCGCCGTACACAGCGCCGTGGTCGCGCTGGTGGCAGAGCGCGGCGCCGACCAGGTGACCCTCCCCGCTGTGGCCAAGCGAGCCGGGGTCAACTCCAGCACCCTCTACCGACGCTGGGGCACGCTCGCCGCGCTCCTGGCCGACGTCGCCGAGCACCGCGGTGATGACGGCGCGCCCCCGCTCGTCGGTGATCTGTGCACCGACCTGGAGAACCAGGCGGCCTGGACACTGAAGGAACTGTCCCGGCCCGGCGGCATCGCGTTCTTCCGCGCCGAGGTCGCGCCCGACATCGACGAGCGGCACGCGGGACTGCGCGAGTGTCTGCGGAGGGTCAGTGCGCGTTTCAGCCTCGCCCTCGACGCGGCGCGGGAGCGCGGGGAGGCCCCGCCGCCCCCGTCTCTGGAGCAGATCCTGGACCGGCTCGTGGCGCCGCTCTACTTTCGGGTGGTCTTCTCGATTCCCGGTACGGACGAGGCGTACGTCCGCGGCCTTGTCTCAGAACTGCTCGGGGAGGCCCGGCTTGAGTCTTGACCTTCGCTCGGCTCCTCGTTCCAGCGGAACCCGCCCGGAGCCGCGCATGCCCCGGGCCCCGCAGGAAGAGGTCGCGGAACGCCTGCGGGGCAGCCGGGTGGCACGCTGCCGTTTCGCCTCTTGTCCTCTGCCTGGTCCGGCGGATCCGCAGGAGTACACCGCGAAGAGGGGGTCAGCGAGTCGGCCTGAGGTGAGGGGAACTGAAGCTCAGAGAATCGCTCCAGGCGTGTACGCGGCGGCTTCGGGACGCTCCTTGAGCACTGCCTCGATCTGGGCGACGACCGCGGCGACCTGGTCGCCGGCGGCGCCGGTGAACGACAGCTTGTCGGCCATCAGCTCATCGAGCTGCCCCCGGTCCAGCGGGATACGGGAGTCCGCGGCCAGCTTGTCGAGCAGCTCGTTCCGTTCGACTCCCTGCTCACGCATCGCGAGGGCGGCGGCGACGGCGTTCTCCTTGATCGCCTCGTGCGCCTCCTCACGGCCCACGCCCGCCCGCACCGACGCCATCAGCACCTTGGTGGTCGCCAGGAACGGCAGGTAGCGGTCCAGCTCACGGGCGACGACGGCGGGGAACGCGCCGAACTCGTCGAGCACCGTCAGGAACGTCTCGAGCAGTCCGTCCAAGGCGAAGAAGGCGTCGGGCAGGGCCACGCGGCGGACGACGGAGCAGGACACGTCGCCCTCGTTCCACTGGTCGCCCGCGAGTTCGGCGGTCATGGAGGCGTAGCCGCGCAGGATGACCGTCAGGCCGTTGACGCGCTCGCAGGACCGGGTGTTCATCTTGTGCGGCATGGCGGACGACCCGACCTGGCCGGGCTTGAAGCCCTCGGTGACCAGCTCGTGCCCGGCCATCAGACGGATCGTCTTCGCCAGGGACGACGGCGCGGCGGCGAGCTGCACGAGGGCGGTGACGACCTCGTAGTCGAGAGAGCGCGGGTAGACCTGGCCGACGGAGGTGAAGGCGCGGTCGAAGCCCAGGTGCGTGGCGATGCGGCGCTCGAGGTCGGCGAGCTTGCCGGCGTCGCCTCCGAGGAGGTCGAGCATGTCCTGCGCGGTGCCGACGGGGCCCTTGATGCCGCGCAGCGGATAGCGGGAGAGGAGGTCCTCCAGGCGCCGGTAGGCGACGAGCAGCTCGTCGGCGGTGGTGGCGAAGCGCTTGCCGAGGGTGGTCGCCTGCGCGGCGACGTTGTGGGAGCGGCCCGCCATGACCAGCTCCGCGTACTCACCCGAGAGGCGGCCGAGCCGCGCGAGCACCGCCACGGTGCGGTCGCGCACCAGCTCCAGGGAGAGCCGGATCTGGAGCTGCTCGACGTTCTCCGTCAGGTCGCGGGAGGTCATGCCCTTGTGGACGTGCTCGTGACCGGCGAGGGCGTTGAACTCCTCGATCCGGGCCTTCACGTCGTGACGCGTGACCTTCTCGCGCTCGGCGATGGAGGCGAGGTCGACCTGGTCGAGGACGCGCTCGTAGTCGGCGAGCGCCGTGTCCGGCACCTCGATGCCGAGGTCCTTCTGCGCCCGCAGCACGGCGAGCCAGAGCCGGCGCTCCAGCTTGACCTTCTGCTCGGGCGACCAGAGCGTGGCGAGCTCGGTGGAGGCGTAACGCCCGGCGAGGACGTTCGGGATACGGGGCTTGGCAGGCGCAGCAGTCACAGTCGGCCATTCTACTGGCGGTTTCTGCAGGCCAGCGCCATGGCCGGGTTCGTCTGAACCTACGAGGGGGAGGGGCCCCACCCGGCCCCACCCCCAGGCAGCGGCTACCGCAGTGTGTAGCCGCCGTCCGGATACAGAGTCGAGCCCGTCGTGTAGCCGTTGCCGAAGAGGTACAGGACGGCGTGGGCGATGTCGTCCTCGGTGGCCAGGCGGTGCAGGAGGGTGTCGCGGCGGTACTGGGCGAAGGCCTGCTCGCGGGCCTCGGCGGGGCGGCCCTGCCAGAGGTTGCCGTCGACGGTGCCGGGGGAGACGACGTTGACGCGGACGGGGGCGAGTTCGACGGCGAGACCCCGGCCGAGGCCTTCGAGGGCGGCGTTGCAGGCGGCGTAGGCCGGGGCGGGGCCCGGGGGGCGGGCGCCCGCGGCGCCGGACATCAGGACCACGGAGCCGTCGGCCGCGAGCTTGGGCGCGGCGAGCCGTACCGCGTGGTACTGGCCCCAGAACTTGGACACGAAGGGGCTTTCGGCGTCTTCGTCGCTCAGTTCCAGCATGGGGCCGACCTGGTAGGTGCCTGCTGTGGTGAGGAGGTGGTCGACGCGTTCCAGGGGCTCGAAGAAGGCGGCGAGGGACGGGCGGTCGGTGACGTCCACCGTGCGCCAGGTCGCCGCGTCGCCCAGGTCCCGGGCCGCCGTGGCGAGACGTTCCGCGGACCGTCCGCCGAGGACCACCCGGGCCCCGGCCGCGACTGCCTGGTGGGCGACGCGCAGCCCGATGCCGGAGGCGCCGCCGATCAGGACGACGGTGCGGTCACGCAGGTTGTTCGCAGCCGATCCGGGGGAGGGGGTGGGGCCAGTAACCGGAGGTGGAGTGGTCATGGGGCGTTCCTTGGCGTGGGGGAGGCGTCGGGATCAGTTGATCACTACTGCCTTGTCGCCAACGGCCCTCTCTTCGCGGCTATTCCGGCGGCCCTTCCCCCCCCGGCCAATCTCCCGGTAGGAACTCCAGCAGGACCTTCCCCTTCCCGCGGCTGTCCGGCGTACGGAACGGTCGGCGGGCGGGGGCTCAGGCCGGGTCCGGCTCCACGCGCTGCCAGTCCTGGACCGGGCCGGGCTTCGTGGGGTCGGTCGGCGTGACCCAGAAGGCGCGGCCCGTGGCCGGGTCCACGTGGGCGCCCGTCCTGCCGTCGCCGGAGGAGCGGCCGGTGAGGCGGCGGCCGATCCACGGGCCCAGGTGCTGCCTGGCGAAGCGGACATCGGCGACGCGGCGCGATGCCCAGGCGGGCCGGGCGCCCGGGGGCAGCGGGGTCCGCCAGTCCTCCTCGGCGGCGTGGCCGAGCGTCTGCCACACCGCCTCGGCGACCCTGCGGTGCCCCTCTGCCGTCAGGTGCAGCCGGTCCACGTCCCAGAGCCGCTGGTCGCCGAGGGACGCCGCCCCGTACAGGTCGACGACGACCGCGCCGTGGCGGTCCGCGAGATCGTCCACGTACGAGAACAGTTGCTCCATGCGCGGGCGGAAGCGTTCCAGGACCGGGCCCTGGCGGCCGGGGCTGCGCATCAGGACGAGCTGCTTGCAGGACGGGGCGAGGGTCTCCACGGCCTGTTCGAGCAGGGCGCGTACGCGGCCCATGTCGCACTTCGGTCGCAGTGTGTCGTTCAGGCCGCCCACCAAGGTGATCACGTCGGCGCCGAGCGCGGCGGCCACCCCGACCTGCTCCTCGACGATCTGCCCGATGAGCTTGCCGCGTACGGCCAGGTTGGCGTACCGGAAGCCGGGGGTGCGGGCGGCGAGGCGTTCGGCCAGGATGTCCGCCCAGCCGCGGTAGCTGCCGTCCGGCAGCAGGTCGGACATGCCCTCGGTGAAGGAGTCGCCGACCGCGACGAGGCTCGTGTACTTAGCATTGATCTCCATGGCGGCATCGATGGTAACGCGCCCCTCCCGCCGACGAACGGGCCGCCGGCACCTGTCCAGAGCAGCCGCCAGTACCTGTCCAGAGCAGTCCCGAGCCCCGGCCCCCTCGCCCCGGCACACCCGGCCCCACCGCCCTGGGCAGCACCACCCGCAGACCGCTCCGGCACTCCGGCCCCACCCCCCCTCAGCCACTCATGAAGCGCCCGCTGTGCTCCCCGGACAGGCGGCCCGCCGGTACCCGGCGGCCGAACGCGGCGAGCAGCAGATCCTGCCCGGCCCCGTGCAGCGGTGCGCCGGAGCCGCCGGACCAGTCCAGGTCGTCGGCGCAGAGCCGTACCCCGGTGAGGTCGGCGCCGAAGAATCTGGCGCTCTTGACCGTGACGTGGTCGAGAAGGATCCGTACGCGGTCCTGCGGCACGCGCCGGTCCAGGCCGAGCGCCACCGTGATGTCCAGGCCGTGCACCACGTCGTGGCCGAGCGCGCCGGCGAGGCCCCCGACGGGCGGGGTCCACGGGTGGTGCGCGTGTTGGCGCAGGAAGCCCGCGAGCTCCGTCGTCCCGTATGCCGCCGCGTCGGCGCGGGCGCACCGGTCCGTCATGCGGTGCAGACGGCCGCCCGCCTTGAGGAGTTCCCACAGGACGCGGGGAAGCGGATACCGGAAGCCGAGGGACATGTGTGCCGCGACCTCGCGCACCCGCCAGCCCGCACAGAGCGACGGCGCCTCCCACTGCTCGGGCGCCAGACCGTCGAGGAGGTCGGCGAGCTCATGGCGCTCCGCGGCGATGGCGGCCCGTATGTGCTGCTCGGAAGCGGTGGCCTGACCTGTGCTCCGTGTGTTCCCCATGCGTCCAAGATCCTCGGGGCGGAGCCATAAGTCCAAGAGCTGGTACGTCTCGTGACTAGCATCCTCCGTTATGGAACTTCGGCAGCTCCGGTACTTCCTGACCGTCGTGGAGGAGGCCAATTTCACCCGGGCCGCAGCCCGGTTGCACGTGGCGCAGCCGGGGGTGAGTGCCCAGGTGAGGCAGTTGGAGCGGGAGCTGGGCCAGCGGCTCCTCGACCGGTCGGGCCGGACGGTGACGCTGACGGAGGCCGGTGCGGCGGTGCTGCCCTACGCGCGCGCGGCGCTCGCCGCCGTGGAGGGGATGCGGCAGACCGCCGACGAGTTCACCGGGCTGCTGCGGGGCCGCGTGACCCTCGGCGTGGTCTCGGGGGCCGCCACGAGCGCGTTCGGCGTCGCGGCGCTGCTCGCCGACTTCCACGACGACCACCCGGGCGTGGAGGTCGCCCTCACCGAGGACACCTCGGACCGCATGCTGGCCGCCTTGCGCGGCGGTGAACTCGACCTCGCCCTGCTGGGGCCCACGACCGAGGACCCGCCGCCGGGCATCGACTGGGAGATCGTCCTCGACACACCGCTGGCGGCGGTCGTGGCCGCGTACGACCCGCTGGTCGCGTACGCGGAGGGGCGGACGGGCCGCGCGGAGGCGGGAAGAGGAACCGATCCGACGGCGGACGGCCAAGGCCAAGGCTGCCCTGAAGCGCACGGCCAAGGCCAAGGCCGCCCCCCGGCGAGCAGCTGCACCCGCACGACCACAGGCCGCCGCGACACCTCGGCGGGCACGGCCGGTACGACCCCTGCGGCCACAGGCGGCCCGTCCCGCGCGACCGATGTGACCCCTGCGGCCACAGGCGGCCCGGCCCGCTCGACCGATGCGACCCCTGCGCCCACAAGCGGCCCGGCCCACACGGCCGGTACGACCCCCGCGGCGGCGACCGCACCGTCCCCGGTGCCCCGCCCGCTGCCCCTGGCGGCGCTCGCCGGGCGCCCCCTCATCAGTCTGCCGCGCGGCACCGGTCTGCGGGCGACGTTGGAACGGGCCTGCGCGCGGGCCGGTTTCACGCCGCGGGTCGCCTTCGAGGCGGCCGCTCCCGAGGTGCTCGCGGAGCTCGCCGCGCGGGGCCTGGGGGTGGCGGTCTTCCCCGCGTCGGAGGCGGAGGTCGAGGCGCTCGGCCTGCGGGCGCTGCCGTTCGCCGAGCCGTGCCCGCGCGGCCGGATCGCCTTGGCCCGCCGGGCGGACGGCCCGGAGGCCCCGGCCGCGCGCGCCTTCCTGACCCGCCTCCGCGCGGCCCTGGCGAACGGCAGCGGCACGGAACCCGTCCGGAACCCCGGCCCCGCCACCGGGCCCGCGAACGGGGACGGCCGCGCCTCCGTCCCGTGACGGAAGCGCGGCCGTGCTCCAGGCGCCGGGGTCAGGCCCTCTCACCGGGCCGGTCCCCACGTCCTCACACCGGTTGCCCGAACAGCTCCCGCAGCACGTCCTCCATGGTGACCATCCCGGCCAGGCGGCCGTCGGCGCCGAGGACGGCCGCCACGTGCGTACGGCTGCTCCGCATGGCGGAGAGCACGCCGTCCAGCGGCGTCGTCTCGCGGACCCGGGCGATCTGCCGCATGTCCGCCACCCGGAACGGCAGGTCGCGCGGCGTCACCTCCAGCGCGTCCTTCACGTGCAGATAGCCGACGATGCGCCGGCCCTCGTCCACGACGGGGAAGCGCGAGAAGCCGGACTCGGCTGACAGGCGTTCCAACTGCTCGGGGGTGACGCCGACGCGGGCGTACACCACCCGCTCCAGGGGCAGCACCACGTCCCGCACGGGGCGGCGGCCCAGCTCCAGGGCGTCGTGCAGCCGTTCCTGCGCGCGGTCGTCGATGAGCCCCGCCTCGCTGGAGTCCTGCACCATGCGGGCCAGCTCGGCGTCCGAGAAGGTCGCCGCGACCTCGTCCTTCGTCTCGACGCGCAGCAGCTTCAGGATGCCGTTGGCGAACGCGTTGATCGTGAAGACCAGCGGGCGCACCGCGCGGGCCAGCGTCACCAGGGGCGGGCCGAGCAGCAGCGCGCTGCGCACCGGCTCGGCGAGCGCGACGTTCTTCGGGATCATCTCGCCGAGCAGCATGTGCAGATACGTGGCCACGGCCAGCGCGATGACGAACGAGATGGGGTGGACCAGTCCGTGCGGTACGCCCACCGCGTCGAACAGCGGCTCCAGGAGGTGCGCGATCGCGGGTTCGGCGACGACACCGAGCACCAGGGTGCACAGCGTGATGCCGAGCTGCGCCGCCGCCATCAGCGCGGAGACGTGCTGCAGGCCCCACAGCACGCTCTTGGCGCGCCGGTCGCCCTCCTCGGCGTACGGCTCGATCTGGCTGCGGCGCACGGAGATGAGCGCGAACTCGGCACCCACGAAGAAGGCGTTGACGACGAGCGTCGCCAGGCCGATCAGTAGCTGGATGGCGGTCATCGGCCCTCCGCCCCCTTTCCGTCCTGTCCGGCCTTCAGATCCCGCTCGCTGTGCCGGGTGTTACGCGAGCGCCCGAAGCGCCCAGTGTTACCGGAGCGCCCAGTGCTACCGGAGCCCCCAGAGTGCCCAGCGGAGTGCCCGTCGTCCCGTGCGGCCCCGGCGTTCCCCTCGGCCCTGTCCCCGTCCCTGCCCCTGTCCCCGTTCCTGTCCCTGTACCCGTGCAGGTCTCCGCCCCCGTACTCGTCCCCGTACCCGCCCCCGTCGTCATCGTCGTTCTCCGACAGCGGCGCGCGCATCAGCACGCGCGCGGCGCGGCGGCCGCCGGCGTCCACGACCTCCAGGTGCCAGCCGCCGACCTCGACGCGGTCGCCGACGGCGGGGATGCGGCCGAGCTCCGTCGCGACGAGCCCGGCGAGCGTCTCGTACGGGCCGTCGGGCGCGCGCAGGCCCACGCGGGCCAGCTCGTCGGTGCGGGCGGCGCCGTCCGCCGAGTACAGCGTCCGGCCGTCGGCGTCGGTGCCGGCGGCGGCCAGGTCGGGCGTCTCGTGCGGGTCGTGCTCGTCGTGCACCTCGCCGACGACTTCCTCGACGATGTCCTCCAGCGTCGCGACCCCGGCCGTGCCGCCGTACTCGTCGATGACGACGGCCATGGTGCGCTTGCCGGAGAGCCGGTCGAGGAGCCGGTCGACGGTCAGGGACTCCGGTACGAGCAGCGGCTCGCGCATGAGTTCGCTGACGGGTACGCGGGGCCTGCGCTCGGCGGGCAGCGCGATGACGTCCTTGATGTGGACGACGCCGACGACCCGGTCGAGGGACCCCTGGTAGACGGGGAAGCGGGACAGACCGCTCGCGCGGGTCGCGTTGGCGACGTCCTGGCAGGTGGCCTGGGCCTCCAGGGCCATGACCTGCACGCGCGGCGTCATCACGTTCTCGGCGGTGAGGTCGGCGAGGTTCAGCGTACGCATGAACCGCTCGGCGGCCTCGGCCTCCAGGGCGCCCTCCTTAGCGGAGTGCCGGGCGAGGGCCGCGAGCTCCTTGGGGCCGCGCGCGGAGGCCAGCTCCTCGGCGGGCTCCAGGCCCATACGGCGTACGGCGCGGTTCGCGGTGTTGTTCAGGTGCGTGATGAAGGGGCGGAAAGCGGCGCTGAAGACCCGCTGGAAGGTCGCGACGCGCTTGGCGATGGGCAGCGGCGAGGAGATCGCCCAGTTCTTGGGCACCAGCTCGCCGACGACCATGAGGAAGACGGTGGAGAGCGCCGTGCCGAGCACGAGGGCGACGCTCGACGCGGCCCCCTCGGGAACGCCGACGGCGGCGAGCGGGCCCTCGATCAGGTCGCCGATCGCCGGTTTGGCCAGCATGCCGACGACCAGGCCGGTCACGGTGATGCCGAGCTGGGCGCCGGAGAGCTGGAACGTGAGGTTCTTGACCGCC
The DNA here is from genome assembly GCF_030010595.1 of Streptomyces sp. CC224B. Lineage (NCBI taxonomy): Bacteria > Bacillati > Actinomycetota > Actinomycetes > Kitasatosporales > Streptomycetaceae > Streptomyces > Streptomyces sp. CC224B. The sequence goes on from NZ_JASCXL010000071.1 coordinate 47,140, forward strand.
TTGAGCGCGCTCGCGGCGCCGCTCTCGCCGCGGTCCACCGCACGCTCCAGTTCGCTGCGCTCGACGGTCGTGAGCGAGAACTCCGCCGCGACGAAGAGGCCGCACGCGAGCGACAGCAGTACCGCCACCAGGAGAAGGAGCGCTTCGGTCATCGGGTCACCTCCGTCCCATGATCGGTCAGGGGCGTGGTGAATGCGCGATGTCGGGTACTGGGAGGCTCGCCCATGGGCGGACGCTCACACCTTTCGTGGGGGTGACAGAGGTTCTTCTCATGTTAAAGGGTCGGCAAAGCGGTAGCGGAGCGTAACGTTCAGTGGCGGCCATGGCCCAGGCCGTGGTCCCGGCCACGGCCCAGGCCAGGGCCGGGGCCATTGCGGCTCCCTGGCCGGGACCCCCTAGTCGGGAAGGGGCTTCACCCAGCGGCTCCACTGCGGCTCGGGCCCGTACCCGGCGGCGCGCCAGGCCTGGTGGGCCCGCTCGTTGCGGTCCAGCACCATCGCGTCGGCGCGGCGCCCGCCGAGCGCGGCGAACCGCTCCTCCGCCGCGGTGAGCAGCGCCGAGCCGATGCCGCGCCGCCGCCGGTCCGGGTGGACGGCGAGCCGGTACAGATGGCACCGCCAACCGTCGAAGCCCGCGATCACCGTGCCCACGAGTTCGCCGTCGCACTCGGCGAGCAGCAGCGCCTCGGGGTCACGCGCCACGAGCCGCTCCACCCCCGTACGGTCGTCGCTGATGCTGGTGCCTTCCGCGGCCGCCTTCCAGAAGGCGAGCACCGCGTCCAGATCGTCGGCCGAGGCGGGGCGTATACGTGGTTCGTTCATGCCCCGCATCTCATCACCCTGCCTCCCCCCGCCATCCGGATTTCCAGGATCCGGACAGCGCCACGTCGTCCCGCGCCCGCCGCCGCCAACGCCTCATGCGCACGCCGGTACCCGTACGCGCACGGCGTATGCACGCGGTACGCCACTCCGGCGCGGCGGGGCGGGGCGCGGCGGGGCGCGGCGCGGCGGGGCGCGGCGGGGCCGGGCCAGGCCGGG